>CAVOCR010000095.1:0-6865 GCA_963694245.1 Myxococcota bacterium | reverse complement strand
GCTCATCGCCTTCGCGAGCGCTCTCGACGACAGCGATCCGGAGCGACCCGAGGCAGGAAGCGGGATGATCACGCGCTTCACTCTTCCCAACGCGGGGCCGGCGGCCTGGACCGAGGTGCAGGACGTCCCCGAGAGCTTCCTCGCCATTCCTGCCGGATCCACGTTCAATCTCGAGGGCCTTCGGTCACTCTCCATCCCCCCTGTGGAGGGGGCCGACCTGCAGCGCGTGATTCTGGAAGGACCCCAGGGAGAGCCCAGTTGGCACGTCTATCTCCCGCACACCCTCGACTCCATCCTCCTTCCCATTCCCCCTGAAGGTATCTCCGACCCTGCGGCGACCAGCAGCCAATTCCTCGTGAACGCGTTTGATCTTCGGGACGGAGTGACGTGGGAGAGCCTCTTCACATCAGGAGACGTCTCCTCACAACAGCTCCTGGGATCGGTCACCCGAGTCAGCTACATTCGCGAGAAACAAGTCACGCAATAGCGCACTCCACTCCGGAACTCCTCATGAACCTGGAACTCGACCACACGCATCTGATGTCCCCCAATGTGGGGAGTCATGGGATCCGCCCGGAGGCCCTTTCGGCCCAGGCCTCGTCTCGCGAACGGGCGGTCGAATCCGTCCTCCATCGCGCTCCAGAGGCAGGGGATCTCGGGTTCCTCGCGCTGCCTGAAGCCACCCAGCACGTGAACGCCGTCCAGGGATTCCTCAAGAGCCTGACTTCCCAGCCAAAAGCTCTTCTCGTGCTGGGAATCGGCGGTTCCTCTCTCGGACCCCGTGCGCTGACGGATGCTCTCGGCCCCGATCGTACGAGCGCGGCGATCGGGACGGTGCACTACGTCGACAACGCCGACCCGATGGCCCTTCGACGCACGCTCGCACAGCTCGACCCCACCACCACGCTCGTCAACGTCATCAGCAAATCTGGCTCCACCGTGGAGACCCTCGCGGCCCGGGACAAGGTCCTGCAATGGCTGGGGACCGCTCCGGGTTCCGTCGCAGATCGCCTCGTCTATACGACTGATCCGGCGGACGGGTTCCTCCGCGCTGAAGCCCATCGACAAGGAGTCCCGACGCTCAGCATCCCGCCCAACGTGGGAGGACGCTTTAGCGTCTTCTCCGCCGTGGGCCTCCTCGCCGCCCGTTTTGCGGGGTTGGATGGAGTCGCCCTGCTCGAAGGCGCCCGAGATGCCCTCGACAACGTACGCACACACAGGGGGGACTCACTCGCCGCCTGCTCCGCAAGCCTGCACCACCTCCTGACCGTGGAAGCGGGCCTGCCCATGAGCGTGTGGATGCCCTATGCCAGCGGACTTGCGACGGTCGGAGACTGGTTCGTTCAACTCTGGTCGGAAAGTCTGGGAAAGAGGGGTGCTCAGGCCCCCACCCCGCTTCGCGCCGTCGGGGCGACGGATCAACACAGCCAGCTCCAGCTCTGGATGGACGGCCCACGAGACAAGCACATCTGGTTTCTGGAGATGACCTCATTCGGCCCGGAGACTCCGATGCAGGGCCCCGACACGGCGTGCTCCACAACCGGACACCTGAAAGGAAGAACGCTCACAGAACTTCTCCATGCGGAGCGCAGAGCAACGGCGCTCGCACTGGCGCAGGCGGGAGTCCCGAACGCGACACTTCGCATGCCTCGGCTGGACGAATTTCACCTCGGCCATCTCCTGATGACGCTCCAACTTCAAACCGCCATCGCCGGCGACCTCTGGGAAATCGACGCCTTTGACCAGCCTGGAGTCGAGGCGGGAAAACAATTCATTCATGGACTCATGGGCCGCGAAGATCACGCGCAGGAACGTATTCGTCTGGAGAACGCTGAAGCGAACATGACCTCCTTCAAATGCCCCTGAAATCACCCAGCAGTTGATGGGCAGGTCCCCTTGCAGTACGCTGGTTCTGCGCAGGAGGCGCTCTGCTCATGTGGAATTCCATTCGTTGGCTGCCGATCCTCTTCTTCCTCCTCCCCTCCTTCGCGCTCGCGGGCTCCATTCAGCTCCAGGGTGGAGAGCCCGTCCGCTGGAAAAAAACCTCCATCAGCTATTACGTGCATCAAGCCGGATCCGCCGACATCTCGAACGGATCCGACCTCTCCGCAGTCCATGCTGGGTGGGATTCCTGGCAGGCCATGCCCTGTGGATTCCTCACCTTCGAGGACAAGGGCCTGATCAGCGAAAAGAAGATCATGGTCGTCGGCTACGGGACGAACGGGAAGAATGAAGTCGCCTTCATTGAGGACAATCAGTGGACCCATGGAAGCTTCGTGCTGGGTCTGACGTCCACCTCGATGTTCAGCGGCGGGAGCATCATCGAAGCCGACATCGGCTTCAACGGACTCCATCACACCTGGTCGACGACCGGCCAGGCCAACGCGGTCGACATCCTCGCCGTGGCGACTCATGAGCAGGGCCACGCGGTCGGCTTGCAGCATGCCTTGAGCTGGCCCACCACATCGAACCCGCCGATCATGGCGCCGTCCACCGATGGTTCCATTGGAAACAACACCCCCACGGACAACGATCAAGTGGGATTCTGCTTCCTCTACCCGAACAACTACGTCTGCGCATCCGATGACGACTGCCCCATGGTCGTCGAGAAGGGGCCCCAGGGAGAGTACTACTCCGGCCAGATCACGTGTCAGGGAGGGCAATGCGGAGGGTTCTCGAATCAGGTCCCGGTCGGAACCAAGGAGCTTGGAGAGGAATGCGCGACCGACTACGACTGCATCGACGAGCTGGCGTTCTGCCAGGCCGTGAGCGGATCCGGGGGCTATTGCGCCGTTCAATGTGACGACCCCGCAAACAACGACTGTCCAGAGGGTCTCGAATGCATGGGCTACCAGAACAGCTCCAAGGGAGTCTGCCTCCCACCTGGAGGGGGCGGAGGGACCAAGCAGGTGGGAGAGCCGTGCCAGGGAGGACAGGAATGTGAAAGCCTCCTCTGCGTCAGTTCTCCGGGGTCGAATGGAGGAATTTGCCAACAGGGATGCACCCCCGGCAACGACGCGACCTGTCCGTCCGGTCAGACGTGTTCCCCCCTCTCCGGCGCGGGGCTTGGAGTCTGCATCGATGGCGCGGCTTCCGGGTCCAAGGCAGCTGGAGAGGCATGTGCAAACCCCACGGAGTGCATCAGCGGACTCTGTGTGGGAAGCGGAAGCGGATACATCTGCATGGACTCCTGCACACCCGCGGCGGACGACTGCGCCCTGGGCTTCTCCTGCGTCACCTTGAGCAATGGAAGCGGCGCGTGCGTACCCTCGGGTGGAGGACAGCTCGGCGACGAATGTGAATTCAACAACGATTGCCAGGGAGATGCGTGCATCTCGATCAGCGGACCCGGGTTTCCTCCCACCCCCTTCTGCTCCCAGGATTGCGCCACCACCGCCTGTCCCTGTGGCTTCAATTGCTCGAGCTTTCAAGGCGGCGCCGCCTACTGCACGCCTGGAGAGAAAGTGGCCTGCGTCCCAGATGAGAACCCCTGCACCACCGATTCCGAGTGCATCTCGGCTCTCTGCCACATGGGACTCTGCAAGGATCCAGCATCCCCCCTCGAGTGCACGGCAATGGAAGACTGCTGGAACAGCACGGGGATGTGCTACGCCGGACTCTGTGAGACCGCCTGCATCACCATCACCCCCGATTGCCCGCCAGGACTCGGCTGCAAACGAATGACGACCAATGAGATCAACGGAATCTGCGTCCCTCCAGGCCCCGAACAATCGGGCAGCCCGTGCCTCAGCGATGACGCATGCTCGACTCTGTTCTGCGAAGGCAAGGGAAGCGATCCGAAGACCTGCCTGATCGCGTGTGACCCCAACGCTCCCTCAACCTGTGGAGATGCCCTCGAATGCCTCCCCGTAAAAGCGGGAGTCGGCGGTTGCTACCTGAGCGAAGAAGAGCCCGTGAATCCCGAGACCGGAGGCGAAACCACGGGAGGTGAAACCACCGGAGGCGAAACCACCGGAGGCGAAACCACCGGAGGAGAAACCACCGGAGGAGAAACCACGGGCGGCGGAACCACGGGCGGCGGAACCACCGGAGGAGAAACCACCGGAGGCGGAACCACCGGAGGAGAAACCACCGGAGGCGGCATCCCCTCAGTCGGCTTCCCACAACCCGCGGCAGAGAGCGGAGACGAGGGCGGATGTCACGTCACCCCCCGGCGGGTACCCGGCGTGTTCCCCGGTCTCCTGCTGCTGGCGATTGGGGCGCTCTTCCTCCGATCACGAAAGACGCTTCTCGGGCGCGGCTGAAAACAGCGAAAAACAGCTACTTCGTCGTCCGAACACGCGCCTGCTTCTCGATTTGAACTCCGTAGCTTCCCAGCTTGTTGTAGAGCGTCCGTCGATCAATCCCGAGAATCTCCGCGGTGCGCTTCTTGTTGCCGCCTTGCGCCTCCAGCGTGCGGATGATCGCCTCGCGCTCGAGTTCCGCCAGCGGGACACCCACGCGAAAGTCGACCCCGCTCTCCGTGGAGGCGCCCATCGAGGCCCTCCCAATCCCATCCATGCCCAGCAGGGGCTGAAAGTCCTCGGCCGTGAGGATCTCCCCATCCGCAAAGAGACTGGCATTCTTGAGCACGGTATCGAGTTCCCGAATGTTTCCCCGCCAGGGATGACGGGACAACAGAGCCAATGCGCCTGCATCGATTCGGTCGATCTGAGTGAGCCCACTCTCCTTGTTCAACGACAGGAAGTGCTGCACAAGCGCCGGAACGTCATCCGGACGCTCCCGAAGAGGCGGGACACGGACTGAGACCACATTGAGTCGATAGTAGAGGTCCTCCCGAAACGTTCCGGCCTGAACCATGTCGAGCACATTCCGATTCGTGGCCCCGACCACGCGGACATCCACCTTGATCAGGCGGTTGCCCCCCACTCGCTTCAACTCTCCCTGCTGAAGCACCCTCAGGAGCTTGACCTGCATCTCGAGGGGAAGCTCTCCCAGTTCATCCAGGAAAAGCGTTCCCCGGTCCGCGACTTCGAAGAGCCCCTTCTTGTCACTGCTGGCGCCTGTGAACGCCCCGCGAACATGTCCAAAGAGTTCGCTCTCGAACAGATTTCCAGGAATGGAACCGCAATTCACGGCCACAAATTCCTGCGATTTCCGGCGGCCGTTGTAGTGAATCGCCCGAGCGACGAGCTCCTTCCCCGTACCACTCTCTCCGGTGACCAGAACAGGAACATCGTTGTCCCGAACCCGGTCCACCACGAAGAGCACTTCCTGCAATCCTGCGCTATTGCCAATGATGTTGGCATACTGGTGACGATTGGAGAGCTGCCGCTGCTGACGTCGGACTCGAGTCTGACTCTCCTCCAGCTTCTGGCTCGTCAACGCGAGACGCTCTTCCAGCTTCTTGTTGAGCTTCGCGATCTCCTTCTCGCTGATTTCCAGTTCTTCGCGAGCGAGCCTGTTCTCCTCATACAGCGCAGCATTTCCAAGTGCGATCCCGGCCTGATCCGCGAACGCTTCCATGAACGCGACGTCCTCATCTCCAAACGCCTCGATCTGAAAACGGTTGTCCACATAGATGGCCCCAATCGTCCTTCCAGCCCGCCGCATGGGGACACAGAGAACCGACCTCAGCCGCTGGGCATGCACGGAGAGCATCTCCCGATAGCGCTCATCTTCCATCGCATCAATGGTCAATACCGGCTCTCCTCCCGCGAGAACACGTTCCGCGATCGAAGTGCTGATCTTGAAACGGCCCTCCCCGATGTTCTCCTGATCGATGTTTCGCGCCACGCGCACGTCCAGCACCCCCTCCTGTGTGGAAGGAAGGAGCAGGAATCCACGCTCCGCGCCAGTGAGAAGCACCGCGGAGTCCATGATGTATTCGAGAAGACGCGCCAGGTCATGAACCATGTTCAGGCGCTTGTTGATCTCCAGCAGCTTTCCAAAATTGCCCTGCCCACCCCGGGAAGGCGGTCCCGCAGCGACCGCCCCCGGCGAACCCGCCAGAGCCTCGACCCACCGCATCTCCTCCTCCGCTTCCCGCCGACCATGCGCGAATCGATATTGCGCCTGCATCGCGGGTGGAAGCTCCCGCACGAGGCCGCGCAATCCCTCCAACGCATCCGCCGCGTGCCCCTGAGCCTCCTGAAGATCGCCGCGATCCCGCGCTACACGGGCCGCAGTCACGTGAACCGGCCACCGCGCCTCTGCCCCGTCGACAGAATCCAGCATGTCGATGGCCCTTGAAATCGCCTCCGATGCTCGCTCCAAATCGCCATCTGGCGCGGTCCGCTCGGTCTCCGCAAGGAGCGCACGGGCCTTGACCTCCACCGAGAGCGCATCCCCCGCGGAGGCGACATCACGCACAGAAGATGCCAGCTCAATGGCGGCCTTGAAGTCCATCCGGTCGGCGAATGTCTGCGCCCGCTCGAGATCCACCTCCATCACCTCATGCCGACATCCCTGCGCGTCGAAGAGGCTCCGGGCCGACTCCAGGCGCTCCATGGCCTCGTCCAACTGCTTCTCCACGCGAGCCAGCTCCCCCAGAAGAGTCAGATTGTAGGCCTCGATGTACTGATTTCCTTCCATTCGCGAGAGAGTGAGAGAGCGCGTGATCTGCTCCCGCGCCTTCTCCAAATCGCCGAGATGCAACAACAGATTCCCCAGATTGTTTCGAACGCGAAGGACGCCTCCCCGATCGCCCAGAGCCTCCGAGAGTCTCACCGCCGCCTCATACTCCGCGATCGCAGAGGCGTACTCGGACCGCTCCTGATGAATCACTCCGAGATTCATGCGCAACGCCGCTTCTCGCGCACGATCCCCCAGCTCCCGAGAGGTCTCGAGGGCGCTCCGATAGGTGTCGAACGCTTCCTGCAGCTTTCCCTGGCGATGATGAACG
>CAVOCR010000094.1:0-6926 GCA_963694245.1 Myxococcota bacterium | reverse complement strand
GAGACGGCGCGATCTAGGATCCCTTTCATCGTCCGCTGTGCATTCGGGGAAAGAAGATGGACTCGCACGCCAACATCGAGATTTCCCCGGCGGCGATCGTGGAGATACGCCGAACGCTCCTCACCTGGTTCGAAGGGGCCGCCCGCACGTTGCCCTGGCGCAGTGATCCCCGTCCCTGGCGCGTATGGGTCTCCGAAATCATGCTTCAGCAGACTCGGGTCGACACGGTGATCCCCTATTTTGAGCGTTTCATGACGCGATTCCCGACCGTGGACTCTCTGGCGGAGGCTCCACTGGATGACGTCCTCGCTCTCTGGTCCGGGCTGGGATACTACAGTCGCGCGCGCAATCTGCACCGCGGGGCGACGGAGGTGATGGCAGAGCATGGCGGGGTCATTCCTGGAAGCGCCGAGGGATTGCGTTCGCTGACCGGGATCGGTCGCTACACGGCGGGGGCAATTGCGTCCATCGCCTTCGATCTGCCCGCTCCCATTCTCGATGGCAATGTGATCCGGGTTCTTTCCCGCCTTTTCGATCTGGAATCGGATGTGGGAGAGGCGAGGACACAGCGTATCTTGTGGACCTGGGCAGAGCTTCTCGTCGATCCGGACAATCCCAGTCATTTCAATCAGGGGATGATGGAACTGGGCGCGCTGGTCTGTTCGCCTCGGGAGCCCTCCTGTGGGGAGTGCCCCTGGGAGGAGCGTTGTCTTGCTCGCGAGCGATCCACGCTTGCGGATCGCCCTGTGAAGACCCGGAAGACCCGAACGAAAAAGGTCGCGATGGTATCGATCGTCGTGCGGGATCTGAAGGGCGCGGTGCTGCTTGCCCGCCGTCCGGAGAAGGGCCTCTTCGGTGGAATGTGGGAGACACCGGGAGAGGAGGTCACGGAGAGTCGTCCGTCTCCCCTGGAGGTTCTCCACGAGCAGATGGATCTCTCCGCGGAAGTCGTCGGGGGGCCGGGAAAGGTGAAGCATGTGCTCTCTCATCGGACGCTCGACATCGCCGTGTTTGCCTGTCGCGTGACGGAAGTCGCCCCGCCCGTGGATCCTCAGGACCACACGGATGCACGGTGGCTCATGCCGGATGAACTCGACGCCATCGGAGTGGGAGCCCTCACTCGAAAAGTGCTCGCGGCAGCGGAGGCGGAATGCCCGAGCGATTGACCTCCATTCAGTTCCCCGTGGGGACGTCTGACCCCGAGCGCGCTCTTCGGAAAGAGGTGGCGCGTCGTCTTCGGATTCCGGAGCGGAAGTTGCTCGCGGTGCGCGTACTCCGAAGGTCCCTTGATTCGCGTCGGGGCCGCAAGGCGTGCTGGGTTCACACGGTGGAGGCGTGGCGTGTGGGCGAGGAGGCATTGCACGCGAAGGAGGAGGCAGCGCTTCAGGAGCGAAAGACTCCTGAGCACAAGGCATTCTGGGAGGCGGACATTCATCCCGGGAAGATGCGCCCCATCATCGTGGGAGCAGGGCCCGCGGGTCTTTTCGCGGCATTGACCTTTGCGGATCACGGAATTGAATGCGTCGTGTTGGACCGAGGTCTCGCGGTCGAAGACAGACATCTGGATGTGCGGGACTTCCGACGCAAGGGGCTCTTGAATCCCGAATCCAATCTCTGTTTTGGGGAGGGCGGAGCGGGCACGTATTCGGATGGCAAGCTCTATACGCGGAAGCATCACCCGCTGGTTCGAAGCGTGTACGAACGTCTTGTGGCCTTTGGGGCCACGGATGCGGTCCTGACCGATGCGCACCCGCATATTGGAACCAATCGTCTCTATGCGATTCTGAAGGGGATTCGAGAACATCTCACGGCTCGTGGAACGGTGATTCGATTTGGGACCCGGATGCGTTCCCTGGAGGTTCGGGAAGGCGCCGTGGAGGGCGTCGAGCTGGATTCGGGGGAGATCATCGTGGGCTCTCCGGTCATCCTCGCCACAGGACACAGTGCTCGGGACATCTACGCGGAACTGGATCGTCTCGGGGTCCCCATGACGCCCAAGGCCTTCGCGATTGGCGCGCGCTGCGAGCATCCCCAGGCCTTCATCGATCAGGTTCAGCACGGCACCATGCTGGGCCACCCCGAGCTCGAGCCAGCCGAATATTTCCTCTCCTGTCAGGTGGGGGACCGGGGGCTTTACAGTTTCTGCATGTGCCCGGGTGGATACATCATTCCGACGCCGACGGAGCACGAGCATCTCAATGTGAATGGGATGAGCAATTCGAATCGCGGAGGTGAGTTTGCCAACGCGGCGCTGGTCGTCACTGTTCGCCCGGAGGACTTTCATCTCGAGAAACCAGGCGATCTGGATGTTCATGGCGCCCTCAAGGGAATCGTCTTTCAGCGGGAATGGGAGAGTCGGGCCTACCGCGTAGGTGGCGGCGGTTATCATGCACCAGCTCAGCGATTGACGGATTTTGTGGAGGGGCGTGCGACGGGTCAGTTGACCGAGCGCACGAGCTACCGCCCCGGGGTGACGCCCGCTTCTCTCCAGGAGGTCCTCCCACGGACTGTGATCGAAACCATGCGCCAGGGGATCCGGCAACTGGACCGGAAGATGCGCGGATATCTCACGGACGAGTCGATTCTGATTGGAGTGGAGACCACCACCAGCACTCCCGTGCGCATTGAGAGGGGAGAGGACTACATGTCCCCCGGCATGGATGGGCTCTATCCAACGGGTGAGGGCGCCGGGTATTCGGGGGGCATCGTGTCGAGCGCGATCGATGGCATTCGAGCTGCGCGGGCGGCTCTTGAGAAGAGCCATGTTGGCTAGATGAGCGGGTCCAGGACGACGGGAAGTTGTCGCTCGACTCGAATCCCCTCTGCGGTCACGGAAGCCTGCCACGCCATGATTTCGACTCCTGCCGCCTGCGCTTTTCGGAGGGTTTTTCCGTAGTGGGGGTCGACGTGGTCAGCCGCGGAGAATTGTTCGCAATCTCCGCGCACAACGAGATGAAAGGACACTGCGCGCTCTCCCCCCTTCACAATCTCCATCAGCTCTTCCAGATGCCGTTTCCCCCGGGTCGTGACCGCGTCGGGGAACCGCGCGGTGGCGCCTTCCGCAAGGGTGACGCTCTTCACTTCGACATAACAGGGGGGGAGCTGGGGATCCGTGAGGAGGAAGTCGATGCGCGAGCGTTCACCATGGCGAACTTCGCGGCGGAGGTTCGTGTAGTTCGCCAGTGCGGGGATTCCGCCCCGCAGGATGGCGGACTCGACGACACGGTTGGCGAGGGCGGGATGCACTCCTATCAGGGTGCCCTCCGTCTCCACGACCTCCCAGGTGAATCGGAGTTTTCGTTTGGGGTTGCTGGCGTGTGAAAGCCAGACACGGCACCCGGGGATCGCGCATCCACTCATGGCGCCCGTGTTGGGGCAGTGGGCAACGATCTCGGTTCCGTCCGGAAGGCGGACATCGGCGAGGAAACGCTTGTACCGCTGGAGGAGGATTCCTTCGATGAGGGCGGGCTGGAAGACATGATCCATGGCGTCATCTTGTCAGGGTGGAGCGCTCTTGCAAGCTTCGAAATTGCAGGTCTCTCCGCCCCGTTCTATCCTTCCCGACGAAAGCACGTAGCGTGTGTGGGAGGTGCCATGAGTGATTCGGTCCGTGTGAAAGTGTACACCAGCACGCATTGTGGATATTGCCGTGCGGCGAAGGGTCTGCTCGATCAGCGCTCGATTCCTTTTGAAGAAATCGATCTCAGCCAGGACACTGCTGCACGCGTTTCGCTGGTGGAGCGGACGGGGTGGCAGACGGTCCCTGTCATTGAGATCGATGGGACGCTGATCGGGGGATTCATGGAGCTGCGCGCCCATGCCATGAACGGCGGATTGGACGATTTCTAGGGCTTCTTCTCTGGGGTGGGCCGTTGGCGTGCGCTCTTGATCTCGGCGATCGCTTCAGCAGCGCGCTTTTTCACGGCCGCGTCATGATCATTGGATGCCGTGCTCTGCAGGGCTTTCAGCGCGGTGGCATCGGCGATGGTGCTGAGGCCGTTGATCGCTTCCAGCCGGACGAGAGGACTCTCGCTTTGAAGCGCTAGGGAGAGCGGGCGTGTCGCGGCCGGGTGACGGGTTCGGGAGAGCGCTGCTGCGATCACGGCCTGGGTTGCAGGAGACGCTCCTTTCTGCGCTGCCGCGATCGCGTCCACTGCGGTGCGGGAGTTGAATCGTCCGAGCCCCCGGAGGATCGCAATGCGGACCTCCTCATTCGTGTTGGATCGGAGGAGTTCGACCAGCGCGGGAATGGCGCGGATGTCTCCCAGATCGCCGAGCGCCGTGGCGCTGGTGGCGATGATCTGGGGATCCTTGTCCTCCAGCGCAATCAGCAGTTCTTCGATGGCGGTTTCGACGCCTCGCATCGCAAGCACCCGGATGACCTCTGCCCGTACTCCGATCGCATGCTCTGCATTGACTGCGGGTACCAGCGCTCCGATGTCCTCGTCCTTCAATCGACCGATGGCCGTGTCGACTGTCGTCAGGCAGGCTGCATCCGTACCGCATTCGTTGACGCGGCGCTTGATCAACTCGAAGGCCACCGCGGTGTTGTGTCGCTTTCGTGCGGCGTCCAGTTCCTGGGTGTTGATGCTCGTAACGGCTTTTTGTTCCTCTGCCGTGGGGCCCGGACGGGGCTTGGGTCGCACTCCGGCGGGAGGGGTGGGCCGGGTCGGGGGGGCGTTGGGATAGTCGCTTCCACCAAAGTCACATCCGATTCCGAGGACCGCGAGGGAGCACGTGAGGATCAGGAACGGAAGCGTCCAACCCCTTGTTTCGGGGGGGGCGGTGTGAAGTGCGAGCATGCGTCCATTCCTCCATGGTCCATTTGCCTGGCGGTTCGCCGGGTTCTGTCCGCATCATAAGCGCAAAACATCGGATTGCGGAAGATTTGCGAATGGACGTCCTGAAGCGGATCTGATAGCAGCGAAAGACACGTTTGGTCCTGCGTTGAGCAGGTTCAGGGAGCAGAGCAAGCGATGGATGCCCTCGCCTGGTGTGAAATCAGCCGCGGAGCCTTGACTCACAATCTGGGTGTGTTTCGGCAATTGATCGGTCCGGATCGTCTGCTTGCGCCTGTCGTGAAGGGCGATGCCTATGGACATGGCCTGCTCGTGGCTTCCCGGATTTTTGCGAATGCGGGAGCGGATTGGCTGTGTGTGCATGAGATCGAATCCGCAGAGAAGTTGCGGAATGCGGGCATCACCTTGCCGCTTCTGGTTCTGGGCCCCGTGCATGAGACCGCCATGGACGTCGTGGCGTCGACGGGGGCCCGAATCGTGGCGTATCGCGGGGCGACGGTGGAGGCTGCAGCCGAAGCGGGGCGCCGGCATGGCGTCACCATTCCCCTTCACCTGAAGGTGGAGACCGGAAATCAGCGTCAGGGTCTTGAGCAGGATGAGTGCGTGGCGCTTGCGCGTCGAATCGTGGCGACGGAGGGGGTCTCGCTGGAAGGGGTCTCCACTCATTACGCGGATATCGAGGACACGACGGATCATGGATTCGCACGCGAGCAGCGCGGGCGATTTGACGCGGCGATCGCGGCGTTGGATGCCGCCGGAGTTCGCCCTGAAATGATGCATGCGAGCAATTCCGCTGCAGCGATCCTGTGGCCGGGAGCGCATGCGGATCTCGTGCGCGTCGGGATTGGGTGCTACGGACTCTGGCCTTCTCGGGAGACGTACATCACCGCGTTGATGGTGGATCGTCATGATATCGAGTTGCGGCCTGCCATGACGTGGAAGGCCCGTGTGGCTCAGATTCGCGAGGTGGCTGCAGGGGAGACGGTGGGGTATGGGCGATCGTATCGAACGACCCATGACTCCCGCCTCGCGGTGGTCTCTGTCGGCTATTACGACGGCTACGATCGCCGCCTGTCGAATCAGGCTCATGTTCTGATTCGCGGTCATCGCGCTCCGGTCCGTGGGCGCGTCTGCATGAATCTCCTGATGGTGGACGTGAGTCACGTTCCCGGGGCTGTTGAGGGGGACGAGGTGGTTCTGCTCGGGGCTTCGGGGGATGAGCGGATCTCCGCAGAGCAGATGGCGGATTGGGCAGGGTCCATTCAGTACGAGATCCCCACCCGCATTCATGCCCGTCTCGACCGCCGCGTTGTGGAGTAGACGCATGCAATCATCGGGCAGGGGAGTCGTCTTCTTCGACATGGACCACACCCTTGTCGCGGGAAACAGCACTCGTCTGTATGCGCGCAGGCTCTGGGAGGAGCGGCGCATTTCGGTTTTTCAGATTCTCCGCGTGGGTCTGGTGTTTTCCCTCTATCGGTTTGGCTTGATCGACATGACACGCGTCACACAACGAGTGATCGCGGGAATGCGCGGAATGGAGGAGTCGGTTCTCCAGGAGGAATGCAGACGATTGTTCGACACGGCGATTCTGCCGCGGGTCTATCCCTCGGCGCTCGAGGACGTGGAGCGTCATCTGGCCGCCGGAGATCGGGTGGTGGTGCTCAGCGCAACGAGTCCCTATCTCGTCCGCCCCTTTGTGGAGCGCTATCAATTGCATGGGATTCTCTGCTCCGAGGCGGAGGTCGTGGATGGAAAGTTCACGGGTGAGGCGATTCTCCCGGTCTGTTACGGCGCGGGGAAGCGGGTGTGGGCGGAGCGCTATTGCGCCGAGCATGGATTTGAACTCTCGGAGAGCACGTTCTATACGGACAGCATCACCGATCTCCCGGTGATGGAGGCCGTTCGATACCCGATCGCCGTGAATCCTGATCCCCGGCTTGCGCGGGTCGCGCGGCGACGGGACTGGCCGGTTCGGACCTATCGTCTGGCGTCGCAGGAAGCCGGTCTCGAAACTCCGCGTTGACACGATCCATGAGGCCGATAGGATGCGGCCCCCTCATACTGGGAGACTCTCGTGAACGAACATAATCTGGACGCTTCGAACACTCATTTTGAACGCGCCTC
>CAVOCR010000093.1:0-6945 GCA_963694245.1 Myxococcota bacterium | reverse complement strand
CCAATGCTTTCGCCGCAACGTCCAATCGTTCCTGCGCCGCGACCAGGAGACTCCGCGCCCGTTCCTCGGATGCCGTGGGAATGTCCCGGGAGGCGAGGAAACGCGCATAATGGGTCGCAGCGTCTCGATCATTGCCCATTTTATCGTAGGCGCGAGCCATGTTGAACAGGAGGTTGGGAATGCTCTCCAACGCATAGGCCTGCCCGAAGAGCACAAGCGCCCGGGCGTGCTCTCCAGCGCGATAAGCCGCGACGCCCTCCGCAGAGAGGCGCTCCACCTCGGCCGCATCTTGTGATGAATCCGCGTACACGGGGAGCGGATCCGTACCCAGCACGAAAGCAAGGGCGATTACGCACACACTCAGATTTGGTGAAAACCGACTACGCAAAGGGACGCTCCCACCTTCACAGGGGACCCAGGATTCAACCGGACAAGGTCGGTGAACCCTAGCACCGCGGAGAATTGAGATGCAACCCAGACCCCCTTTCGGAAGATTCGGCGTGCGCTTTCCTGGAGATCGAATCAGGGCGTGCTCACGGAAGCGAGGACCGGATCGCGCCGAGGCGACGAAGATCCCGAAGGGCCTTGCGCCCATAGCGACCGACTGGATCGAGGCGGGCCGCCTTGCGGTAACTCCGAAGCGCAGCCTCCAGGCGGTCGAGCTTCTCTTGCACCTGTCCAAGGTGCCAGAAGCTCTCAGCGACGGCTGATCCCTGCCCCTCATTCATCTGGCGCAGGCTCCCCTGCACCAATGCGAGGGCCTCCTTGTAACGCCCCTGCTTGAATGCCACCCAGCCCTCCGTATCCAGATAATAGATGGAGTGGCGAGGTTCGATCGCACGGGCTCTCTGGACCAGCGCTCGCGCATCCTCCAACTGCTCTCCCCGACGGGCATAGAGGTAGGAGAGATTGTTCAAAACACTCGAATCCAGAGGGCGCTGGTCCATCGCGTCACGATAGACCTTCTCTGCAGCCACAACGTCTCCAGAGCCCTCCAGGATGTCGGACTTGAGAGCAAGAAACCAGGCTTCACTCGGCATCAGGGAAACCAGTTGATTCACGTGCTTGAGGCCGATCTCCCGCAAGCGAGCGCGATCCGCTTCCGACAGGGTTGACGCCTCCTGGTGAAGTACTTTTCGGATCACCTCGATGGACATCTCCAGCAATCGGATCTGGTCCTTGGGGAGACCAAAGAGATGCCCCAGCGTCTCCTCTCCAAGAGCAAGGTCTCCGCTCGAAAACGCCACCTCCGCCACTCGCTTCAAGCCCTCTTCCAGACCGAAGCCACCCACGCGCCAACGTTCCAGATCCTCTCGAGCCCCTCTCGCATCTCCTACACGAAGTCGTGCGAGCCCTCGGATGAGAAGAGCCTCGGGAAGTGTTCCCTGAAACGCGAGTGCCCGGTCCGCATACTCACGAACCAGGGGCACAGGAACATCTGCCATGTCCAGGGCAAGTCGAGCCGCATCGGTCCAGGAGATCTCGGGCGAACCGGACGCTGCCGCGGCTGCAAAGGCGGCTGTGGCCCCTTTCCAATCACCACTCCGCAATCGACTGGCTCCCAAAGCCATCCCCGTGGACACGTCCGCGTCTTCTCGCGAGACCAGGGTGGCTGCTGCGGCATCCTCCGCCGAGGTCAACCACGCATCCATGTAGGAGAGCGCGATCTCCCGCCGAGCCACGGATTTTTCCGTGTGCTCCTCTTCATACCGAACGAACGCTGGACGGGCAGCGCTCACATCTCCGCGCTCCAAAGCCAGCTGTCCGGCCACAAGGTGCAGCCCCACATCATGAACGTCGCGACCGATCAGCCGTTCGACGATCCTCCCGGCCATCTCATAACGGAAGTGCCCCCGAAACAGCTGGAGAAGCCAGCGCAGTTCCTCACGCACATCCGACGAGCGGGCGAGCAGATCCTCCACCAGGCCTTCGAACTCTCCGGGCCGAGGCCCCGATGCGAGGGCCACCTCAACGCGATGCATTGCGAGGCTGCGATCCCCCGGAATCAGAGCTTCAAGCCCCTCCAGGGCATCCCGCTCCCGCTCCCAGAGCTGAAGATTCCGGGCGACCTCCCGGAGCCCCTTCCAGGTCTCCAGCCGGTCTTCGCGAAGCATGGAAGCCTCCTTGAAAATGGCCTGTACCTCCTGGGGCGACTCTCCTCTCAACACCCGCAACTGAAGCCGCAGATGAGTCGCCTCCTTCCAGGTCGCAGTCGCGGGATCCGTCCATATCTCCGCCAGGATCTCATCGGCATGATCGAGCTGGTTCGCCTCCACGAGCGTCCGGGCGAGCCGCAGTCGCTCATGAACGGCATCCGGAGGGAGGCGTCGTTGCCACTCCCGCCCCATCTCCATGGCCTCTTCCACCCTCCCGTCTCGAAGCAGTTGTCGAACCCATTCAAGCGCCCAATCCTGCGCAAACCGCTTCTCAAAACCGGTTCGGAGACAATCCGACCAGGCCGCTTCCTGATTCGCCCGCTGGAAATCAGCGGCGATTTCGCGGGCCTCCGCCCCTCCCACCGGCGTGGACTCGTGCATCGTCTTCGACACCAGTGCCAGAGCCTCCGGAACATCCGGAATCGCCAATTGGTGGCGAACGAGAGCGCTGATCATGCGCCCCGGAGAATCCGCTCCCTCCTGGAGACGGGTGTCGAGGAGGAGCTGTGCCCGTTTGGGATGACCGTGGGCACGCCACAACGCGGCCCCCGTCAGCACCCGTTCATCGTGCGCCTCCGGAGTATCCTTCTCCGATGTCCCGCGACTCCCCTCGAGGAAATGCCCCATCCATTTCGCGGCATTTTCCACTTCACCCTGCCGAAGGAGCATCTGGGCAATCCACAGACGCAGCTGGGGGCGATCGTAACTCTCAGAGGCCCGAATCAACGCCTCGATCGCTTCTGAAACGCGGTGACTCTTCAAATAGATGTCCGCCGTCACCGGATGACCCGCCGCCGCATCACCAATGCGACGGGACCATCGCGCCACGATGGAGGGAACCTCGTCTCCCCGACCTCCCGTGAACAACAGTTCTGCCACCCGATTCATCGCCTCGGAGCGGATGTCTCCGGGCGTCGCTGAATCAATGCTCTTCAACCAATGACTCTCGGCGTCCTCCCAATGCCCATGCAAGGCAAAGGACGCCGCCAGAGAATCCGCCGAATCCGGATGCATCGCGAGCGCGTCCCGAGCGACCTGCCGGGCCTCTCCGAGCTTGTCTCGCTCCAACAGCACGCCATGCAGAAGAAGGAGATGTGCCGACCGGGTCGGATGAGCCTCCGTCGCCGAGCGCACCAGCTTCTCAAAGTCGTTCAGTCGCCGGGCGCTCCGAAGAAGAGGATGTATCTTCTCCAGCAATCCGCCCATGTCGCGACTGCGCGCCAACGCCCGGCGGAAGTCCACCAGCGCTTCCGACACCGCGCCGAGCCGAAGTCGAATTTCGCCCCGCGCCATGTGCAGTCCCGCGCTCGCCGGATGCTTCGCCAACGACGCATGCACCACCTTGAACGCGACATCATCATGGCCATGACCCACGAGACGCTCTGCCACGGCGAGCACCGCGTCCTCATTCCAGTCCGCCAGTTCCAGCGCCCGCATCAAGGGAGGGGTCAGACGCCTTGACTCTGAACCCCGATGCAGGCGGTGGAGAACCCCCACCCAAGCCAGCATCGCCTCGACATGCGAAGGGCGAAGCGCCAGGGCGCGTTGGAGGTGGGGAAGAGCCTCCTCATCGAGGCCCATGCCCACCATGGCGCGTCCCACCATCAACAAGGTGGACACGGTTTCTCCCACCATGTCCAGATGAGTTCTCGCGTTGCGCCGGAGGAGGTCCGGATCGCCCAGTCGTCGAGCAGCCTCCGCAATTCGCTTGAACACATCCTCGAGCCGGCCGGCATGCGAAGAGACGTGCGCCGCCTCAAGGTGTTTCACCGCTTCCCGGAGAGAACCGCTCTGCCACCACAGTTGTGCCAACGACTCATGAACCGCCGGGGAATTGCCCCGGCGCTCCGTGAGCTGTCCGGCCATTTGAGCAGCCTCTGCAACATTTCCCATGCGAAGATGAACGATGATCAATCGCTCCGTGATGCGCTCTCCATCCGGTGCAAGGCTCGATCCCCGCAGATAGGCCTCGAGTGCGAGCGGATGAAATCCCGCGTCAAAATACATGTCACCGGCTTCGCGGAGACCTCGGAGATCGTTCCCAAGTCCCTCGAAATGGCACCGAAACCACCGAAGCGCGGCGACTCGGTCACGATGAGGTGCCTGTCGGGCATACAAGGAACCCAGCTTTCCACACAGCGCCGGATCCGTGATCTCCCCGGAGAGTTCCCGAAGAATTGCGATGGCCTCTCGCGGGAATCCCCCGTCAATGAGACGTCCGACTCCGCGGGTACGAGCCGCATCGACGTCCTCTGTGCTGGACTCGATGTACCGACGGACCGCCTGCGCCATGCGTTGGGGTTCTCCGGCAGCCTGCGCCTCTTCGACCAGCAGCCACCACGTTTCCGCCGGAGCGGCGTGCACTCCCGCGAGCGCCTCCAGAAGCTGTATCCGTTCGTCCCGAATCCCCTCGATTCCCTCCAATGCCCGGATCGCTCCGGAGAGCATCTCCGCTGTCACTCGGGGATCGGCTCTCAAGCGAGCCGAGGCGATTCCCAGGTCCACCAGTTCCACGCCCCCCTGATCCGCATGCAAATGCACGAGCGCTTCCAGCGCCTTCCCCCTCTCTGGCCAGTCCACCGAGTCGGCCACCCTCGCATACAACCGGACCCCCGCACGACGCTCGCCAAGACGCACATGACGCCCCGCCCGGGCGATCCGCACCTCGTTCGGACGAGGGTGCAATTTCTCCAGCTGATCCAACACCCGACGCTCTTGCCGGCCTTTCCGTTCAGCGCGATACAAATCGGCCAGCGCGATTCCCACATCCACTCGAGCCCCATCAAGGCTCATCGCCGCTTTCAGATGCCTCAACGCGGAGCGGACATTTCCATAATCGGCGTAGCGGAGACCCACGAGAGCTTGCGCCGCCCCCGGATCGGATGCGCCCGCAAGATAGAGGTCAAACACCTCATTCCGCCGTTTCCAATCCCCGCGACTTTCCGCGAGGTCCGCATGTTCAAGCAACATGGCCGGGTCACGCGCTCCGGCGACAACGGCCCGATCAAAATGCACCAGCGCTGCCTCGGCATATCCAAGATCCCGGAGAAGGCGAGCGACTCCCACGAGCGCGGCGGGAGAGTTCGGCCGAGACTCCAAAAACGCGGCCACCGCGGGTTCCACCCGACTGGAATGACCATGAGCCATGTGAATCCGCGTGAGCGCTCCCAGCGGAAGAAGAGACTCCGGATCCGCCTCCGATGCACGCATGAGAATCCGGGTCGCGGCCTCGGACTGCTTGAATCGAGCCATGTCCCGTGCGGCGTTCAGCCAGCCTTGAAGCCTCTCGCCTTCCGGCAGTCCAGCCACATGGCGTTCCAGAGCCCGCTCCGCACGCCGCACCTCTCCTGTTTTCAAGAGCAGACGGGCGACTCGCGGACCATCCACGGACTGCTCGGAAGCGAGTCCCCCATCGCCATGAAATCGGAGCGCCTCATCGAACAGAAAGGCATCCTCGTAATGACGCGACACGGCTTCCACACGTTCTGCTCGCGCCTCCCCCTCGGCGGACTCAATCCACTCGCCGAGGACAATGCGGGCGCGAGCGAGGTCTCCACTGCCCACGAGCGCCCGACCTTCGAGCCAGCGCGACGCCCCCTCCTGTTCCGCATGCCCCCCGGCCTTCACATGAGGCCTGGCGGAATCCACGAAGCGCAACGCACGACGTGGATAGCGTGCAGCCAGCCGCTCGTTTCCCGTCTCCAGAAACACTTCAGCCAGGCGTCGATGATCCTCCTGGCTGAGCGCCATGCCGAGGTCTCTCAAACGAACGGCCGCATCGAGATGCGCACGCCCGGGGGCATCCGGCGTGGTCAACACGCCCCGCAGAGCCTTCCTGAGAACCGCAGGCACCGGTCTGCCTTCCTCGAAAGGAGCATCCCATGCCACGAGGAGGTGCTGGACGGCGTCTTCGAATCGTCCTTCACCGAGCGACGCGATCCCCAGCACATGGTGCGCATCGGCGTACACACGAGGGAGCGCCTTCTCCGCTTCGGTGGTCAGCAGAGACTCCAGGGTGTTCTCTGCGGCCTGAAGATGCCCCTGTTGCGCCTGAATCGCTCCAAGCGCGAGACGCAAACGGGGATTCTCCGCATCCGCACGATGCTGGGTTCGCAGTGCATGTGCCTGGCCGGAAAGATCGCCGTCAAAAACCAGCGCAGGTCGGAGCCCCGTCGTAGCGCCACAGGCACTGAGACTCCACACCATGAAGAGAAGAATGAACGATTGGAAGCGGGTCATCGAGCCTCGGCCGAACAAGTCAATCCATGCATTCTGACATGGATCGCTTCCAGTCTCCAATCTGTCGATCACCAATGCAGGACCAGCTTCCCAAACGTCTCATTCGCTTCCATCCGGGAATGCGCACGGCCGACCTCGGCCATGGGTATTCGACCGTCGATCAGGGGACGAAGCTCTCCGGCAGCAAATCCTGGGAGCACCGCTTCCGTGAACCCCTGGGCCAATTCCGCCTTTTCCCGCCCCGAACGACTGCGAAGAACCGTCCCTTGAACCGTCGCTCGCAGCGCCAACAGACGATGCAATGGAATCTCAGTTCGAGCGCCACCGAGGAGCCCCACGACGACGATGCGTCCCCGATGCGCAAGCACGCGCAAATTGCCCTCGAGGGTCGGTCCCCCCACAAGGTCCAGCACTCCATTCACGCGCTCATCAGCGAGAAAGAGCAGGAGTTCCTTCCACCACTCCCCCGTCCCCAGAACGCCCTTGTCGAGACCCAGCGAGACGCATCGCTCAAGCTTCCCGGGTGTTCTGGACGTCCCCAGCACCCGGG
>CAVOCR010000092.1:0-6946 GCA_963694245.1 Myxococcota bacterium | reverse complement strand
GCAGCTTGATGTGCACGAGGGCCCCGCTCTCCAGACCCGCCACCGGCTCCAGAATCCAGCCCATGCTCTCTTCGAAGTCCCCCCAGGACATGCCGTCTCCCGGGTAGGCATTCGGATGCCAATAATAATCGTGGTTCCACGGGCAGACATGCTGTCCCAGGGCCAGGGTGGGGTCTTCCTCGAGGCTCACCGCGTCAAAGGGCTCCTCGGTCAAGAACCCAAATTTGAAGATGTGGGCCTTGGAGACGTTGAATCCGTCCCAGGTCTTGGAGCCCACAGCCTCATCGGCCAGGATGTCCATGAACCCGCAATACTCGAAATCCCCCTCGGTGAGGGCGTAGGCCACGTCATCGACCAGGCCCCACATGATCAGTCCGCCGATGTCTTCCCATTTCTCCGCAAAAAAAGCGTCGCCCAGGAGGTGCTCCCCGGCTTCCACCGCGTAATTCTCCACCACGGGCGTCCACTGGTCGTCATCCGAATAAAAGCCCACGCTGATGACCGCCGGCTCATCGATGTACGCCACGAGTCGCAGTTCATCCCCGGGACGCACAAGCACTTCTCCGGCGAATTGATCCTGCTTGTCGCCCCGCTTGCGAATCACCTCCACATGCAGGTCGCCCTTGAGTCGAATTCCACTCTTCCCGCCAAACGGCAGATGGGGCCATGCGAACACCAATCCAACCAGAAGAAGAATGAGACCACCAAGCAGCCGACCATTCCCCTGAAGCCCTTCACGCACTGAACCCATCAGACTCTCCCTCATACAACTCTGTAGAGAACCGACTCGGATTTTCGTTTTCTGTAGGAACAGTAAACGTCAACAGCACCCAGCGTGACAACCGAATAGCTCCCGAGGAGATGCTGGCGAGTTCGTCGTTCTCCGAGTACCCTTTTCAACTCAAGACATGTGGTACGCGTCTCCCAGAATCATTCATCTCCTGTTGACCGCCATGATCGCGGCATCGGGACTTCTTTCCTCGACGGCGTTCAGCGCAGAGCAACGCTATCTGGTCGCGGTGGGGAACAACACCGGCGTCGGAAAGGAGATCCGCCTCGCATATGCCGAGAAGGACGCCCGACGCTACGCCGACGCCCTGATGAAGATGGGACAGATCCCCGCAGGGAACATCGAACTGGTCCAGGGCCAGGGGAAGTCCGGCGTGCTCAACGCCCTTCGCAACATCGCGCAGAAGGCACGGCAACACGCCAGAGAGGACGTCACACTCTTCTTCTATTACAGCGGTCACGGAACGGATGACGAGCTCCACCTCCGTGGCGATCGTCTCTCGCTCCGGGAGTTGACCCGCGCCCTCGCGAAGATCCCATCGGGGCTGCGAGTCGCCGTCATCGACGCCTGCCGTTCCGACTCGGACGTGAACTACAAGGGCTTCCAGAGAAAGAGCGCCTTCGCCGTTCAGCTCGTGGCCCCTCCCGGGATCCAGGGCGTCGTCACCCTCAAGTCATCCAGCGCCGGAGAAGCGAGCCAGGAGTCCGACTCACTTCGGGGTGCTGTCTTCACGCATTATCTGCTGACCGCCATGCGGGGCGCCGCGGACCGGGATCGGGACCACGCGGTGACCCTCGACGAGGCGTATCAATACGCCTATCGCCAGACGGTGCAGCGCTCCGCGGAGAGCGCCGGCAACATCATGCACCCCAGCGTGGAGCTCGACGTGGAGGGCGCAGGCCAGCTCGTCCTGACGCGACCGCCGCTGGCCGAGGGGAGCATCCTGCTCCCGCGCCAGGCGGACGTGAAGTTTCTCCTCTACAACAAGCCCTCGGGAGCCATCGTCGCCGAGGTCTGGGGGGATCCAGAGCGAACCATCGCTGTCCGGGTCGCAGCAGGTCGCTACCTCATTCAACGCCGCGGACGTCATGGCCACGGCGCCTATGAATTCCAGGTCGCCGCGAGCGGCAAAGAAGAGGTCTCCCTCGGCAAGTTTCATGAGTATCCCCCGGAAACGCTGGCGGCAAAAGGCGGACATCTCGATGTCTGGCGTCATGAGTTGAAGACCGGGTACGGCGCGTTTCGGGGACACCACGGAGGCTTCGCCCAGCGCATCCGCGCCGTGTATGGATACGGCGCAGCGATGTGGAGCGTGAGCCTGGGAGCAGAGGCCGGAACCACGAATCATTCCCTCGAGAACCTCGACTCGACGGAGCGATGGGTCGGCGCCGAGGCGCTCTTCTCCATGCGTCGACTGCTCGGCCCCTTCGACCTCTCGTTCGGAGGCGCCACGCGGGTCATCGAGCAACGCCTGAAGCGCCAGGACCTCGCGCTTCTGGGAGACACCGACTTCGAAACAGAGGAGACCCATCTCGGTCTCGCGGCAGGTCCGGTGGCCGGGATTGGCTGGCGTTTCTTCCTCTCACCGCGATGGTTCCTCTCCGCGGAGTTGACTGCTTTCGGGTGGCTTCGAGGCGAAGGGGACGCGATCGTGTTCCGACCCGAAGGGGGAGCGGAGATGATGCTGGGGGTGGATCTCTGATGCGATGGTTCCTGATCATTCTGACTCTCCTGACCCCCGCATGTGGACTCGTGGGCGAGGATCACGATCCCCCTGCGCTCGTCACGCTCACGGGGACGATTTCGGAGGCCGAGGTGACCCTCGAAGCCGCCAGCGAACTCTGGGTGGCCCTCTCCTGGCACGTGTACATCCCCGGGGGCCTGAACGATCGCTATGCCGTCGCGGAGGAAGTCGAGGCGGACGCGAGCGGAGACTATGAACTCGTCCTTCGCTCTCCCCCGCCAGCTCGCGCCCAGATTCCCCTCGAAGCCCTCGAAGTCGACGGTCCCGAAGACGCATGGGTGGCGCTGGGATTCCTCACGGTATTCGACCCCGTGGAATCCGGGATCTCGTTTGACTGGGGTGACGTGGGATTTTTCGACTTTCCCATCAGCTGGGGGGGGGCAGACGAATACCTCGTCGTCTACGTCTCGTCCTCGGAGGGGATCGAAGGCGGGCTTCTGGACATCGATGCGGATCTCGAGCCCGGAATTCAAGTCCTCGGGAGTGCCGACGAAGGGGCGTTCCTCGCGCATCAATCCACAGACGTGGAGATTCCGCTGCAGAGCCTCGGAGAGAGGTGGGCAGGCGATTGGGAGCCCTCCCACGAGATCTGCCGCTGGAAATGGGAGGGTGAGAAGCTCGACATCTGGGACGACCACGAGGACTACCCGGACGAGTTCCCGGATCCGAGCGAAGTCTCCTGTGGAGAATGCGGAGTGACCTACGATGCGGAGCAATGCGACATCGATCTGGGAGTGCTCTGCAGCAATTGCGTCGTCGTGCGCGTCTGGGCGCAGACCCCCATGCCTCCCGACTGGCCCTGTTTCCCCGAAGGCAAGCCCTGCAATCCCCTGACGGATTCCTACGCGTGCGCGTTCGACTTCCAGTACGAATGTGGAGAAGACGGGTGGTGGGAGTTGAGCGAGGACTGCACGGAAGGCAGGGATTGCTGCAACTCCGGATGCAGCTCCATCGAAGAAGAAGAGGAATAGCGGAATCAGGAGCGCAGAACGGGAGCCTCAGCGAGCTGCGGACCGGAGATGAGCCTGGACCATCCACTCATCCCTGCTCGCACGCTTCACGCGAAACCCATAGACCGGAGATTCCGACACCGAGATGGGTCCCCCGGAGCTCTCGCAGAGAATCTTCTCCTGAAACAGTTCGCTGTCAGACCGGCCCTCATAGTGGCTCTCAATGATCGCCAGAAGCTGATGATTGCCCTCCCGAAGCGTTTGCTGCATGAAGACTGAACCGCGAGAGATGGTCGGCCCCTCCGTGTAGCGGTAGCGCATGCGCTCTTCATGTCCATTCCCCTGAACGGAAATCGGAGAACGGGACAGGGATGAGCCCACTTCGACATGCTCCTCGAACACCTCCAGCCTGGCCACACACTGGACTCCGGGGGCCAGTTGGAACTTCACCGTGCCTTCACCGACGCTGACCTGATGCAAAGCATCTCCGGTCTCCTCGGTCATCCGGGTCATGTCGTTCATCTGAAGAACACGACTGTGTTCGAGGCTGACCACAGACTGGAGCAGAGCGGACTCAAGCGGCCCTCTCCGAGCCGCCGTGGCCATGCCACAGATCTCCGTCGGGCATTCCCCGAGGATCTCCTCCGGCGGCTGGTTCATGAACGTTCCGAGCAAGCCCTCGCCCACACAGAAATCATCGATTCGAGCAGTGCCTCCGAGAGTTCGAGCGGCATAGCGATACACCTGGGAGGGATCCTCCGAACAGGGCGATTCCGGTGCTCGAACGGATCCCCCCAGATCCGTCGTGTCCGCGTGCACCCCGCCCTGCGGTCCAGACGGACTCACCACAGACTGGTACAGCACGGGAGGGGACTCTTCGAGACCTCTCGCACAGGACATGCACAAGAAGGCCGCCGCGCAGAGCACGACGACCTCCCCGATCCAACTCACACGATGCATGGTCACCTGTTTCTTGAAGAACGGGGACACGAGCGAAGAGCCTAGTAGTTCTCCATCGCCTCATCGAGATCGGCATGCGCCTTCGCGGCACGCTTTGCGAGCGCCTTCCGCTGGGCTGCGCCCAGCTCCTTCATCTGATTGATCGCGTCCGTCAACGCGCCCGGCTCGAGGCACACCAGCGCATAGTAGTTGCCGTCCATGATCTCAGCCTTCTTGGGCACCGAACCATTCAGGGTCTGCTTGGAGAGCGTCTTGCTCACCGCCGTGGTCTGCTCTTCCGAGAAGTCCCCATCCGCTGTGCCACCTTCCTGATTGTAGCTCTTCACCATGCTCTGGACCTTGGTCTCGATCTGACCCGAGAGATCCACGCGGCCCTTGGCCTCCGCCGACTGCTTGGACATCCCGACGTTTCCACGGAACTTCTGAATCCCCACGCCACACAGCGGAGGTTGGCTCAGCACCCAGGCCGGCATCGAAACGCCCCCAGCGCGGACAGCCTCTTTCGTTCCTCCACACGCCATCAGGCCCACAGCCAGCACCAGACAGGAGAACAATTGCATACACTTTGATTTCATCGGACAACTCCCTTTAAAAGCATGAGCCCTTTTCAAGTCAGCTCATGGAACAAACAACATTCGGTGGGCGAACCCAAGAGAGCAACAGCATACAGACTCCCTCTTCCTCACCAAACCACTGATTTGACAACTCCACCGGGCCCCGGGCAAACGCTCGGAGACCCCTCGTTCAGAGGACGCGACGAAGCACGTCCCTTCCATCTCATGAACCCCTGTTACCGGAGCTTCATGAGTACATTCTTGAGCGCCTCCTCCCGCACCGTCCGTGCAGATTTCGACAAGGCACCCGCGTTGAACGTCCGCTCGAGCAGGTTCTGAGAACCCTGCTCGAGAATGACATTCACATTCACGTTCTGCGTATGATGGCCCGAAGCCTTCGCCGCCGCTCCAAACTCCACCGTCACCCGGGCCTTCATCACGGCTTCACTCGACCGGTTCACATCCGTCGTACCCCATTGGGATCGGAGCCAGCGGCTCACCGAATTCTGAACCTGTTCCTTCTCGCCTCCTCGCGCCCCCGTCACCGCAACAAAGACCGTCGCAGCCTCATCCGCTGGGAGCTTGAAGACGGCATCACTGGACGGTCGCAGCCGCCCCAGAAGACGCCCTCCATCTTCTGGAGAGAAGAAATGCGTCAACCCGACCTTGACCGGCTTCGAGCCATAGACCCGACCATGCTGAAATCGTGCAATGCCCTCTTCATCAGTCCGCACCCGCTCGGGAGCTCCCGCGACAACCCCGCCCACCACGTGAATCCGGAAATCCGCATTCACGAGGGGCAGATCCTTGCAGCGCGCCTCCAACCGGGACTCTTTCGACTTCTGAATTCCGACGCACGCCACCCATTTTTTGACCACGCGCTTGAGCGCCTTGTACGGGGCCTTCCACTGCTTCTTGACTCCCTTTCCCAGTCTGGACCGTCCCATGTCGTTGGCTTCATCCAACGACATCAACATCCCCACGAGGAGCGCCTGATCGAGGACTCCGTCGTTCCGGATTCCCCGGAGAAGCGCCTCGCCGGAGCGGGTCATGGAGGTCAGGACGCTGTCGACGATGGCCTGCTTCTTCTCCCGAAGCGCCGCGAGATCGAGAGAGACGAGGACATGGATCTTCTCCTCGCTCTCCGTGTACTGATCCTCGAAAGAGAGATCATCAATCGCGGCGTTCACCATCAACTGCGAGGTGCTGGACGCGAAATCCGTTCCCGAACTGATGTCCTTGATCACCCGACCATCCACACTCTCCGTCGCCCCACGCGTCGTCTCGGACACGACCGTGTTGCCTCGAATCTTCACCCGGATCTGTGCCGCGACCAGAGTCGAGGCCTCCGTGAAAGCAGCCGCTGGAGTCCTCCCAACGCCGACGCCATAGAGCATGTCCTCTGCACGTGGGGGGCGATCCACCCACTCGGGGCGGGCTGAATGGACAATCACCTTGACCGGCTTCAACGCCTTCGTCCGCGTGGGCTTCACGAGCGCCGCCGGAGGCGCGGGAGCCCGCGCACATCGCGCCTTCAACGCAGCATCCACCGACTCCCCGAGCATCACGCTGAGCTCGATTTGCGCGCAATCCGCGCGCTGTTGAAGCCCCGCATCCTGCGCCAGGACCGGATTCACACCTCCAGACAGGAGCAGAAAGGTCAGCCCAGCAAGCATCCTCGCCATGTATGTTCTCCTCCGCATTCGTCTTTCTCCGCATTCAGCTGTTGGCATCTAGAACGTGTAGAGGAGTCCAAGATTCGCAAGCGCGCCAGTCTCCGTGTCCAGATCACCGTCTGCCGTGTACTCCGTCCCATCGGAGTCCACGAAAGAGGCGATGAGGAGCGCGGAGCGAACGCCCGCCTGGGCACGAATCAACCAACGAGGCGCCAACTGCAGTACCACTCCGAGCTGCGCATGCGCTCCGAATCCGTAGAGCAGGATCTCCT
>CAVOCR010000091.1:0-6952 GCA_963694245.1 Myxococcota bacterium | reverse complement strand
GTAATTGTTCATGTCGTAGAAGAACTCACCCAACGTGTAGTTGAACTCGTCCTGAAACTCCTGCGAGAAGTTTCCGACGTAGTGCTCTGTGAGCTCTTCCAGCTCGGGCGGCGAATAGTTGATCCGCTTTCGAAGCCGCCGAAGATCCCGGAATGCTTCCTGGTAGAACTGCATTTCCGGTCCCTGGAGAACCAGGTCCTTCAGGCTGTTGGCTGCACTTTGCAGGAGATTGGACTTCGCCAACGCGTTGGCGATTCCGAACTGAGCGATGTACGCCTCGTTGGATCCCGGTGCGTAGTTCCCCTTCTTCATGAAGGTTTCGAACTGCTGGATCGACGCCACGTACTCCCCGGCGTTTGCGAGATCCTGCCCGACCTTGAGGACACCTTGTGCGTAGGTCTTCCGTTGCCGCTTCTCCGCCGATTTCCGCTCCTCGAGAAGGCGAATGGCCTCTTCCCGTGCGCGTCGCCGCTCTTCCGCGATCTCTTCCGGTGTCTTGATTCGTTCCACGGGGGCCGGAGCACCCAGAGAACCTCCGCCGCCGGGTGCTGCCTTGTTCGCAGAACTCCCGGACTTCCCACCGAACTCCTGGGAGGAGCGGAGCATGAATTTGATGACCTCTTCCGGAACTCCAGCCTGCTTGAGTTCGAGGATGTCCTGGACCTGCAGTTTGAAAACTGTCCGATCCTTCTTGATGACCTTGATGATCTCGGCGGCAGGAATGTTCAACTGCGAAAGCGTGATGATCTCTTCTTTCGTGATCTTCGCGGCTTCGGCAGACATGGGGGCGAAAAAGATCGCTCCCATGAGGAGAGTCGCTGCCAGTTTGTTCCAGTGCCCTTTCAACATCGTATCTTCCCTTCAGGTTCCAGCAAATTCGGGGTCATGGCCTCGGGTGCCGGTCTCTATTCGGGTGCGTTTGTAAAGAAAGCCAGCCCCAACGAGATTTCCGCGGGATAGGAGAGACCGCCGCCTCCGCCCTGGAACTCGTGGAAAAAATGCCGGTAATCCAGTTGAAGTGCCATGTAGTCCGTGAGGTACATCATGGTCCCGAATCCAATGTTTGCGGCGATTGGGGTTTCGGAGCGGGGCTCTGCTGCCTGGCCCGGGGGATCCGCGATCACGCCCATCACACCCACTCCCACTGCGAGGTAGAAATCAAAGTGAAAGAGCTTGCTGGTGAACATGCCGATCTTCCCGTGGACGGGACTCCAGAGCATGTTGACCATTCCGTACCATTCGTATTCTTGCGTGAGGAACACCTGCGCTCCGACCTGCTTGTCCTCGATTTCCGCCGTGAGGAATTCCTTGAGTCGGGTCTGGAATCCAAGCGCGTAGGCACCGGAGAGTTCCACCGCGATGTCCTCGGAGAGGTAGTAGGCGAACCGCAGTCCCATGGGCACGAAGAGCTGAAAGTCATCGTTCGGGATCACGCCGCCGTACAGAGAGGCCTGCAGGCGGGTGTCCTTGCGGAACAGTCGCTTCTCAATCGTGCGGATTTCGCGTTTCTCGCCCCAGTATTTGTCGAGGCTCCGCTCCAACTGTGTGGCTTTGGCGTCATTCTCTTGCGCGAGAACCGTGCCAGGCACGGCAAACGCAGTCATCGCCACGAACACGATCAGCGCAGTGCCGACGCTCCGTCTCCAATCCATCCGATCCATCCTTGTGTGGGAAGCCGAAGTAATCATCTGTAGTTCTTCTCCCGGAGCAGCCGACGACAGTCGGTCACTCGGTTTCTCTAGTTGCAAAAGAAGTTGTACTGCGAGCTCGAGGTGTCCACGACTTTGCAGCAGGGCTCATGGAAGACATCACAGGTCCCGATCGCGGTGCCCCCGCAGCAGCAGCCCACCGCGGCATTGGTCAGGCGCGGGCGCTCCCCTTCCGTCTTGCACATGGAGCCGTCCTCGACGCAATCCATGTAGCAGTCCGCTTCATCCGCTCCCGAGCAGGAATTGTCTCCCGAGCAGGCGTGACGCACGAGGAGCCGCGAGTCCCGAAGGTCAGAACCCTGCGATTGAAAATTGGCCGTTTCGGCGAGATTCAGGGTGCCGGCTCCTACGTTCATGGTTCCCTGGTAGGCGACCAGGTGGCCGCTGGCGATGGAGTCGGTCTTGGATTTCACATCCAGTCCCCACATGCCTCCGAACGTGAGTCGTGCCTTCGCGAGGGAGCCCTGGAGCGCGCTTCCGAGGGTTCCGCCCGCGAGCGAGAACCCAAGGTTGTTGATCCACTGGTAGGTCCCGCCGGTCATGCACGAGGCCTCCAACTGGGCAGGATCCGGGGACTGATAGCCCTTGGATTGCATTTGGATGAAGCTGAGAGGAATGGGATTTTCTGCGCTGATCATCTTGGCGCGGAAGGTCGCGTACCCCACATCCGAACACGACGAGTCCGGTATGAAATAGGAACTCTCCAACGCGCAGGTGTCGGGGGAGTCCGTGATGACGAGGATGTGCTTGGCGTCGTTGGGGGCCTTGAGGTTCAAGAAATCCCAGGCATGGTCCACCGCTTTCCAAAGAGGCGATCGGCCTTTTGCGGGCTTCGCACCTTCTGCGAGGGTCGCCTGGTCATAGAGAGCCCCGGATTTCGTGGAGGCATTCCACACGTTGTTGCGGTTCGTTCCGAAGCAGGCGTTCTCGGCGTTGGCAGGGGTCGCTTCGTTGTTGTCGCAGAGCAGTCCCAGGCCGTCTTCGTTGAAGAGCCATGCGATCAGCAGATCTCCGGAGTTCAGGCTGTCGACGACGGCAGAACCCGCCTTGAAGAATCGCTCGCGATTCTGGTCGGTGGCTTCCGAAATGGGCAGTCCCACTTCCTCCCGGGCCTCGTGGTAATAGGAGGGGTCCACGCTTCCGAGCATGGAACCACTGTGATCGATGAGGAGTGCGACGGCGACTCGCTCGGACGAGTTCGTGGTCGCCTCGTGATATTGCAACGCAAAGGGGGAAGCGCTCGGGAGCGTCTGGAATCCCGCGGTGTTGTTGAAGGCATCGGCGGTCGAGAAGTCAAAGCTGAAATCATCGGGCGAGAGGCTGACACCCGTTTCGATGGTGTTCCCTTCGACCACGGATCCTTCGCGCAGTGAGTTGTCCTTGTTGCCCGAGTTCGTTCCGACGGCCGCGGTGGATTCCAGCACGAAATTCATCCGGAAGCCGTCGACGGTGTCTCCGGGAGTGCACGCCGGTGTGACCTCGTTGGTGGCCTCGTCAATCGTGACGGGGTGCGCGCCAATCACGGAGAGAGCGTTGGGCTTTTTGAATTCGACGGGATTGACCTCGAATACAGCGGTCGTATCGCAGCCTGTGATGGCCAATGCGAGGGCGGTCATGACAAGCAGGGTTCGTGTGCCGCGTTCGCGGAGGAACCACTTTCTTTGGAGGTCCATCAAACTCCCTTCATCCAGAGGCCGTGCGAGGTGTATGGGGGGTTGGCGCGACCTGCGCCCACCGTTTGACTTGACCCTCCACCCGCTTTCCGACCAGCAGGGCACGAGAAGCGCTCTCACCCGCCGGAAAAGGTCCGTTATCCTACCGTCTGTCCGGTTCGGTTGCAACGCTCATTTCTGACTTTGTTGAAAGGGGTGCTGCGCCCTATTTGACGGGGGGGTGTAGCCGAATTTCAGGGGCCGTCCTGGAGGCAGAGCATCTTGTAGGCGACGTCGATGCCCTCTCCCTCCTGCGGCATGCACGCTCCATTTTCGTCGAAGATCACGCTGTTGGTCGGCGCGTCGTAGACCCAGCCCGTCGTGCACTCCTGGCCGTTGACCCATACCTGAACCGTCGGGGCTTCGGCCACCGCGGAGAGGAAGAACTGGACCTTGAGGCCGAAGGCCACGTCTCCGATGGAGGCGAGTACAGCGGCGAAGTTCGTCGCGCAGATGCTTCCGACCTTTCCACCGGTCTGCGTAGCCACTTCGATGTAGCGGTTTCCGACATCGGCCTCGCAGGTGTCTCCAGAGGTTCCGACGATGGAGTGTGCGTGCATCATGCTCTCGTTCGCGAATCCCTTGATGCTCTTGAAGAAGTCAATGTAGAAGCTGAGCGGTCCGGAGGACTGATCCTCTTCGTCGCTGATGAAGACCAGTTCGAGGGCGGCGTCTTCGCGGATGAATCCGGTGTTGGCCCCGGTGCAGGCGCCTGCAATGCATTGAATGTCTCCGAGGCTTTCACACTCGGAGTTGTTCGTGCACGGAGTGGTTCCGTTGTAGAGGTTGGGCAGGGAGAGCGCCATGTGCGCAGCCTCGAGTCCGGACTCCTGGGAGCCCATGCCTGAATCGCCGACTTTGACGTTGTTGATGAACTGGGATTCGGCGCCTGGGCCCGGGGTCACGAACTTCGGATTGCCCTGAAGCTTTCCTTTCATTCCGTCATTTTCCACATCCGTGGTGATGACTCCGAGCTGGTAGTCGGAGCCCCACGTGTTGGCTTCCTGGATCAGCGCCTGGAAATTGTCGGCGAGGTTCTGCTGCTCCGCGCTCATGGAACCCGAGTCGTCGACGACGAAAAGAATGTCCACGAGCTTTCCGCTGAGCTGCGTGAAATGGTCCGTGTTTTCCGTGTCCCAGGTGCCCGTTCCTTCCAGAGGGACGGTGAGGAGGGGCTGATCGGCGTCCGTCGATTCAATCGATACGGTGCAGTAGGAGGTCTCGGCAATCTGTGGGTTGTAGAGGACCTTGAAGTCGACGGGATTGTTTTGATTGACCTCGAGTCCGCCCGGGGGGATCGGGGGGACGTCCAGGAGGCTGAACTCGGGGGTGCAGTCCTGGAGTGTGATGCCTCCAAGGCTGAGGGGGGCATTCCCGTTGTTGTAGATCGTGATCTTGGTGGCGGGCGATGTGCAGTCTGCGCCTCCGTTCCCGATGGAAATCAGACCAAAATCCACGGATCCCGGGATCACGCTGATATCGCTGATTCCGGATTGGGCGATCAGATTGACGTCGAGATCCTCGGCGCTCGCCGCGACCGGTTCCTGAACCAGGGCGTTTCCGTTCCCGGTGTCGAGGACGCTGACCTGGAGCGCCCCCGTGTAGGAGTCGAAGAAGTCACCAAGAATCGGTGCATCGGCGGGCGGAATGAACGTCACATGGACGGTGACCTTCTCCGTGGGCGCGAGGCCGCCGGGCACTGGGATGGGCTGCGCGAGAACCTTGAAATGCTTGGAAGAACCCCCAAATCCCTCTGAGCATCCGCCCAGCAAACCAAAGAAACTGGTGCAGTCATACGTTTGTGCTGCGGACCAGGTGCAGGGACCGGCGCCGATGTTGTGAACATTCACGGGCAGGGTCTTGGTATTGCCATGGGGCACGATGCCGAAGTTCAAGGTCTCCGGCGAGAGCGCGATCTTGCATTCCGCGAGTCCGACTCGGCTCGCCTGAAGCGGGATGAGCAACTGCGGTTCCAGGGGGTCCGTGCTTTCAATGAGAAGCTCTCCACTCGCGGATCCGCTGGAACCCGCGGAGTTCGTGAAGCTGACGATGGCGAGGACGGATTCGTCCGGGAGGAGAATGCCTGGCGTCGTCCACGTGGCCGGGTCGAACCCCACGAATTCAAATTCCCCGTTGCTGTTGGTGGGAACGGAGATGCTCTCGATGTTCAACGCGTCCTTCCCCGCATTGAGCAGATAGACCTCTTCGGTTCGGGTGTTGTTCAACGCCACCGGTCCGAAGTTGACGGAGGTGGGGTCGACGATGAGGTCAGGGGAGGCCACATTTCCATAGGTGGGCACGACGAGATTGTCGTCGTTGGAGACGATCGTCACGCCTCCAAGCGCTGCCAGGGTATAGGGAATGGGTTCCGTGGGCGCGAACTCGACCGTGACGAACGTGGATTCCCCGGGGCCGAGCGTGACGGGATCCACGGGCACGTCGATCGCCGCGATCGCAGGAGGTGTTCCGATGGTGGGGACGACGTTCTCCACAATCAGGTCCTGCGTTCCTCCATTCCGAATCTCCAGCGGCTTGGAGTGGCTCATTCCGATCGGCACGTCCCCAAACGCGAGGATCGCCGGAATGGCGAGGGCCTTCGGGCCCAGGACATTTCCGGTCACGGGCAGCAGGATTTCCTCGTCCTGCTTTTGACCCGTCACGATGCGGACATACCCGATTCCGCCTCCATTGGTGGAGGGGGTGTAGTTCACCGCGACCTGGAGTGCTCCGTCCCCCTCGATGGTGAAGGGAGTCTCCCACTCTTCCGCAAAGGCAAAGTCGGTCGAAGATTCCTCGAGCCAATGCATGGCGGATACGCTGACAGGCAGGGCGGTCAGGTTCTTGATCACGAAGGGGAGGGTGTGTGTCTCGCCCTTGAGCACGTCGCCGAAGGTCAGCATGGAGGGAATCACCGCAGCCTTGGCCTGGACGTCCGCCACGAGGAGCGGGATCTGCCGTGTCGGTGCATCCGGGGCGTTGTGCTCGATGACAAGCACGTCGTCCTCCAGCGCAGTTGTGGGCGTGAAGTGAACAAGAATGGTGACCTGGCCACTGGGCGCCACGACCATCGAGGACGGCATGTCCACGGTATAGGCGGCCGCTCCCAGCTTCGTGGAGATGGAGGTGAGAGTCAGCACGCCGCCTCCCGTGTTGCTGACGATGATTTCGCGGGTCTCTGCGACCCCGGCGATGAACGTGACCTCGGTGGGATTGACCGTGATGTTGGCGATCTGCGCGACAGAGAATTCCTCGCCGCTGTTTCCGGTGTCGTACTCAGACAGGGAGAGCTGCCCATCACCGTTCGAGTCCTGTGCCGCAAAGGAGGCGGAGTCGCCACCCGCGGCGACCCATTCCCCGAGCTCGATGAAGCCATCTCCATTGATGTCGAGCGCCCCGAATCCGCCCGCATCGGGAGGTTCAGTACAGGAGGCGAACGCCACGATGAGCACGGGGACAAGAAGACGAGGCAACACATTCAACGCACGCATGAAACTCCAATCGTGACAGACCCACCGGAATCCGGGGATTCTG
>CAVOCR010000090.1:0-6977 GCA_963694245.1 Myxococcota bacterium | reverse complement strand
AACTGACCATCCATCACCTGGCGATCAGGCGTCGGGCCCGAATGCGCGAACGTGTCCCCAAGACGCGCCCCCTCCTCGCCTCGAATCGGCTGGTCGAGGGACGGGTGCTTCCGATGACTTGCCCGGCGATAGGCATCCACCACGAGATTGCGTGCGATCTGAAAGAGCCATGTGGAGAGTTTGGACCGCCCCTGAAACGTCCCGCCCTTTCTCACAAGGCGCAGGAACACCTCCTGCACAAGCTCCTCCGCCACCGCTGGATCCGCGATCTGACGGCGGATGAACGCATGCACTCGAGGCGCATGGCGATCAAACAAGATCGGAAAGGCCTCTACATCCCCCGCAAGATGACGTTCCATCAACATGGCGTCCGAAAGCGGATCCATCCCTCCATGGGTGGTCTCCGATTTCCTCCCCTTCTTCCATGGAAGACGCATGAACCCCGCCAGAGATTTGTTCGACACCAGAAAAAAACTTTCACTCCCAGCATACCGGGTCCCGTCAAGGATGCGAAAAGAGCCACTGGCCATCGAAACCGCTGGAGCGATTCCCCCCTTCTCGATCTTCGGTTGCCTCACCACGGGTCAACGACTAGGGTACGCCCCGGCAGATGGTTTCAAAGGAAGATAGGATGCGTCGATTCCACTTTGTACACATGCTCCTCGGAGCTCTTCTCACGCTCATGGCGTGTGCCCCGCAAGCCGCTGCCGAGCCCGCGACGCGGGTCTTCTTGAACGGCATTCCCACCCCCGTGTACTTCAACGACGGGGACAGCTTCCGGGTCCTGGCTGGGAAGTTGAAGGGTTCCAAGGGCCGCCTCGCCGGATTCAACACTCTGGAAAGCTACGGCCCCGTGCACCAATGGGGGTCCTGGTCCCGCCACGAGCTCTCCCGCTTCGCCAGTCTCGGTACGCTGAACGCTCGAAAAGGGGTCTGGCGATGCACCTCGGACATGGACAAGGACGGATATGGTCGGATTCTGTGGCATTGCCCCGACCTCGCGGTCGATCAAATCCACAAGGGTCTCGCCCACGCCATGACCGTGACCGAGGACCCGGCAGATGCGCGATTCCTCACGGCCCAGACAGATGCCATCGCCCACCGCCGAGGCATGTGGTCACATGGAGCGCCGGACTTCGTCCTCACCTCCTTGCACTCCACGACCGAAAACTGGGGCAAGAAGCCGTACAACCGTCATGTGAGCGCGGAGGACGGACACTCCTGGAAATTCATCCACGAAAACGCGATCGCCGAGTGTCAATCGATGTGCACGCCCTCCAAGGACCCGAGCACAGAGGCCATCCGCGACCTCGCACAGACGCTTCTCGCGGATCCTTCCATGCAAGGGAATCTGGGTGATCTGACCTCCGACGCACTCGCGAGCCTGATCACCGGCTTCCTCACGGACGGAATCCTGGGGCCGCTGCCCCTGGAGACCGGCCGCTATCCCCTCGAAACCGTGCTCACGCGCGCCATCTCCGAGGGAGTCTTGACGGTCTCTGGAAAACCCGCCGCATGCATGGTCTACGTGGCCTTCAAGCGGCGCTACGGCGCCACCCGTGCGAAGTGTCTCCGATGAACCGCCCTCTTGCAGTCGCCGCTCTGGTGCTCGCACCCTTCCTCCCATCGTGTGAGTACACCTCCGCCATCGCGCCCATCGCGGGGTACGAAACGAACGACATGGCCTGCAGCGACGGGGTCGACAACGACATGGACGGACTCTACGACTGCAAGGACCCCGACTGCTTCGTCAACGCGAACTTCTGCGGTGAAGTGATTCCTCTCATCCCCTTCCGTGAACCCGAGGACTCCCCGAAGGTCTGCCACGACTTCATCGACAACGATGGCAACGGCAAATATGACTGCGGGGACCCGAAATGCCAGAGCATCATGGAGAACTGCTGCAGCACCGAAAACGACGACGCAGCCTGCAGTGACGGCCTGGACAACGACCAGAATGGATTTGCGGACTGCGGAGACTGGTCGTGCAGTCATGGGGTCTTTGTCACGGTCTGTTCCGATGAATCTGGCGCGACCTGCACGGATGGAGTGGACAACGACGAGGATGGGCTCACGGATTGCGAAGAGTCGCAATGCACGCTCGTTGAAGAATGCCAGACGCCCGAGAACACCCCCGAACTCTGCCAGGACCAACTCGACAACGATGGCAACGGAGTGACGGACTGCGCGGACACGTCCTGCCAGGAATCCGGAACCCATTGCGGTTCGGAGACCAGTCTTCAGGCCTGCCAGGATGGTCTCGACAACGACGGCAACGGCTACACGGACTGCCAGGACTTCTCCTGCAGCAAGTCCACCAGCCAGTCCGTTCTCGAGTACTGCGGAAACCTCCCTGCCGAGACCACGCTGGAGAACTGCCAGGACGGCAGCGACAACGACCAGAACGGATTCGTCGACTGCGATGACTACAGCTGTTCCCAATCCACGAACACGGAAGTACTGGCGTACTGCGCCTCCATTGGAGAGCTGACTCTCGAGAAATGCAGTGATGGCATCGACAACGACCAGAACGGATTCGGAGACTGCCAGGACTACTCCTGCAGCCTGTCGGAAGATCCCGCGGTCTTCGCCTATTGCGCCGAGAAGCTCGAGAACACGTTCGCCAAATGCACGGACGGCATCGACAACGACGGAAACAATCACGCCGATTGCGAAGACTACTCCTGCTCTCGTGCGAAGGACGTGGCCACGGCCCAGGCCTGTCAGGAGAGCCTGGCGACGCCAGGAGAGGCCGCCAATGTCCGCTGTGCGGATGGACTCGACAACGATCTCGACGGATTCGTCGACTGCGAAGACTGGGACTGCAGCTGGAACCCAGAAGTCACCGTGTGCGAAGGCCCACGGGTATGTGAATGAGGAACTCCATGAATCGAATCATTGCGCTCTTGACCTCCCTTCTCCTGGCGACTCCGTTCGCGCTCCATGCGGAGGAGGCGCCCGCCGCGCCCTCGACGGAATCCAACTGCACGAACGGCGTCGACGACGACGGAGACGGACTCGCCGATTGCGGGGACTCGGATTGCGCGCTGGATCCCTCGTGTGCTCCGGCGGAAGAAGCCACGGAAGAGCCCGCTGACCCGGCTCCGGAAGAGGACACGGAAGCTCCGGTGGAAGAAGACACGGAAGCTCCCGCGGTCGAAGAAGAGCCCGCGGACCCGGCTCCGGTAGAGGACACGGAAGCTCCCGCTGTCGAAGAGCCCGCGGACCCGGCTCCGGTAGAGGACACGAAAGCTCCCGCGGTCGAAGAAGAGCCCGCTGACCCGGCTCCGGTAGAGGACACGAAAGCTCCGGTGGAATCTGACTGCACGAACGGCGTCGACGACGACGGGGACGGACTCGCCGATTGTGGGGACTCGGATTGCGCGCTGGATCCCTCGTGTGCTCCGGACGGCAACCCGGAGAACACCAACGCCCGCTGCAGCGACTGGGTCGACAACGACAGCGATGGCCACATCGACTGCGATGATCACGACTGCCAGGGAGGCACGATCACCGCATGTGCAGGCTCCTGGAGCGGTGCCCTCGAGCCGACATCGGCTGAGACGAGTGGGGCCAGCGAGAGCCTTCCAAGCCTCGGAGAGGGGGAGACCACCGTCGATCTCATCGGCCGTGATGGAGACGTCGACGGCGAGCGCAACGACATGCTCTGCTCGGACGGAGTCGACAACGATGGAGACGGGCGGACCGACTGTGCCGATTTCGGGTGTCGTTTCGATCCCGCCGTCCGCGTCTGTCACCCGAGCCCCGGGATGCGGTTCTCGGTCGTCGCGAGCATCACGGCAAGCTACGATCTCGAAGAGGAGAAGGGGGACACCCGCTTCTCGAAGCTCCAGCTTCGAACCCTGGGCACCATCCCCGGAATTCAGGACTCCTTCTACCTGATCAGCATGCGCGCCGAGAAGACGCCACGGCTGACCTTCGCGATGTTCAAGGTGCCGATCGCCAACGGCCACTTCATCAACATCAACTCGGGGGGCGCCGGCCTCAGCAACATGAACGTCATCGGGTCCCAGAAGCAGCTCCTCCTGGATCCCCCCTATGCGCTCAACTCGGCGTTCGAGCAGGGCAACGGAGCCTCCGCGGATTTCAGCGGTCCCCTCGGAAGCAGCGGGCGCTTTCATTATCGCACCTATCTCGCGGGAGGATCGGGGCTCTTCTCCGGGAACGTCGGAGGTCGCTACTTCGACTTCGACGATCAGAACTTCACCTGGGGAGGTGGAGCCCAGGTCCAATGGAACATCGCCGGGAGCTACAGCCGCTGGGACAACCAGTTCCTCTACACGCCCGCGCAGTTCACATCGGCCCTGGTCCTCGGAGGCAGATATGATCAGAGGGCACAAGAACGATTCCCAGCGATGAACGCACAGTTCGTCCTGCGCTGGAATCGGATCACATTCCGCACAGAGGCATACTACAAGCGGGAGCTGGAGTTCGAATCGACCCAGCTGTCCTACTACGCACAACTGGGCGTCCTCCTCTGGCCCAAGCACCTCATGGTGGGCGCCGATTTTGGACAGTTCCTCCCTGGAAAGATGAACAAGCCCCTCGCGTACGACGACATGGGCACGGAACTCCGACGCCAGCAGGAAACAACCTTGTGGAGAGCCGCGATCCACTGGTTCTTCTGGAAGAACATCGGACTCGCCAGCATCCTCTATTCCGACATCGAGTCGACCAGCCGCGACGCCGACGCCGAAAACCCGAGTTCTCGAGAGCGGGAAGTCCGTTTCGTGATGCAGTACCGCTTCTAGCCACAAATTCCGGACCCAGATTCAAGTGATTCGTCCGCTTTCTTGAATGGGCCGCCTGCGTTCTCTATTCTAGTGCTCATGGTCACGAAGTCCCTCCACTGCCTCCTCGGAGTGCTCATGCTCGGAATCGGCTGCGCGGAAGCGCCGCCTCCCGACACCTGCCCCGGTGCGACCTGTCCCGGGGATCCCTCTCCGAAACCGATGCTGGAGAGTGGGATACACCTGATAGACGGCCCCTATGGAAGGCATGCGAGTCTCACGATTGGCACGGATGGCACCCTGCATGTCGTCGCACACGATCATGAGCGCCGGGCGCTGGTCGTCGGAACAGGCGATGCCTTCGACACCCTGACATGGACCGATGTGGACGGAGCGGACCCGGAGCGGGACGTCGGCCACGACACGACGGCAGTCCTCGGTCCAGACGGCGCCCTCAACATCCTGTACCGGGATCTGACCGAGAATGAGCTGCGCCACGCTCGATTCGCCAATGGCCTCGTCTCGAGCATCACGAGCATCGGACCCGTCGGAAAAGCCGGAACTCGCCCCGACATGGCCATCGACACGGACGGTTCCATTCACATCTGCCACCACCTCTCCAGTACAGGTGCGCTACGCCACGTCCTTCGTGACAGCGAGGGGAGTTGGCATCAGAGCGATGTACCGCCGGCTCCACACCCAGGATGTGAGGACGACAACACCTGCGACGAACCCCGAAAACGCGGGACTCATTGTGCCATCCGCATCAAACCGGACGGACCCGTCATCGCCTATTACGACGACACCCTCCAGGCCCTCGCTCTCGCGGCACAGGTCGCCGACCAATGGATCGGCAAGCTCGTCGATGGAGTCCACCCCGAGAGCGGTCAAAACACGATCGACGTCGGCCAATGGCCGGCACTCCAGATCGACCCGCTCGGCAACCTCTCCATCGCCTACCATGACGCGACATCCGGAGCGCTTCGATTTGCAGCGGCAGCGCAGGGTCAAATCAAGGTTCAGGTCATCCACACGGGCCAGACCACGGATCCCGCCTCCGGCGCCCGTCTGAACGCCATCGTCGGTGTCGAGAACCGCCTCGTCACCACCGCAGACGGGCGCCCTCTGATTTATTCGCGCGACGCCACCCACTCCACCGTGCAACGAGCGGAACGCATCGGGGAGGTGTGGACCCTTTCCACCCTGGATCTGGCCAACCCCGGAGGGTTGTCCCTCGCCGCAGCATGGCGACAGGATGTCGCGTCAGGCGCGATCTTTGAGTACTGGAATCCCTCCATGGACGCGAACAATGAACTCGCATGGACGAGAAGGCTGGTCGCATGGATCGACTGATTCTCACAGCACTCCTTCTGACAAGCGGCGCCCTCGTCGCGTGCCAGGCCAGTGTGCCTCCTGGCGATGGGAACACGGAGCTTGTCGTGGACCACGGCGCGAGCATCCATCTCCTGGAGGGAGCGTTTGCACCGCTCGCGGACCGTGTACAGGCCTCGTTCCCGGAGGCCAATGACTCCGAATGGCTCCTCACCACGAGCGTCGAGACACCGGACGGAATGATCGAAGTCACCGGAACTGCTCATGTCGAGGAGATCATCATTGAGCCCCTTCTCGATGGCTCACTCCAGGGAACCCTCGTGCTCTCGACGCTCCAGGTTCTCTCACCCGTCGATGAGCCGGACTGCTTTCCGGAGCAGTCTGTACCCGAGGCCATCGCATCCTTCACCATCGTGCCGGCCCTCACCAAGAATCAAGAACTCGTCTTTGTCGCGGAGGCCCCCCTCCTCCTCGACATTTCCCAGGGGTTCATCCCTGAATCTCCCTGCGTGGATCCAGAGACCGGCTTCAATCCCGTGAACGAAGCTCTCCAGCAATTGAGTGACAGCATTGTCGCCCACGCCTCATCAGCACTCGGGCTCTTTCTCACGAACAGCCTGGAAGTGGGCAAGGTGAGGCTCCAATGGCGAACCCCGGGGGGAACCCTGGCGGATTGGAGCCTCGGGAGTCCCCTCTCGAGTCCCGAAGAGACCGTGTTGCTGAAGGATGGCGCGGGATTGACCGCACCGTTGGGCTTGCGGATGGGAGGTCCAGACCATCCCTGTACGCCCTCATTCACGTCCCCCCCTCTGCTCATGCCCGAGCTCCCCTCCTTCGGAAATCAGTTCACGGGTCCCCTCGACGGAGAACCCACACACCTCTTTCAAGTCCACG
>CAVOCR010000089.1:0-7005 GCA_963694245.1 Myxococcota bacterium | reverse complement strand
GGAACCCTGACCGAGCTGGTCCGAACCCTGGAGACCCGTGTCCGAGGCGTCGAAGAACAGGAAGAAAAGAAACGACTCCTGTTCAAAATCGCAGACCTGCATCGAGAAGAGCTGGATGAACCGCACCGTGCCGTCTCCGCCCTCGAGCAGATCCTCGCACTCGACCCCCGAAACGGACGCGCGGCGGGACGACTGGCACCGCTCTACTCCGCATCTGAGCGCTGGGCGAAGTTGACGGGTGTGCTGGAGATTCAACTGGGCGAAACCACCGACGGAGCCGTCCGTCACGACCTCCTGGTCCAACTCACGGATCTCTACGAAAACCGTCTTGGACAATACGAACAGGCCTTTTTCTCCTGGGTTCAAGTCCATCGGGAACGCTTTGACGACTCCTCGACCCAGGACGAGCTCGAGCGACTCGCGGAACGAAGCGACAACTGGGACACCTGGGTGGCTGTCGTGGAAGAGACCCTTCCCCGGATGGATGACTCGGGAATGCGTGTCGCCACCCGAATGCGGCTCGCAACAATCCTTCGCGACACGCTCGAGGAGACCGATCGGGCACTGCGACACCATCAGGAAATCATCGTCGAAGACCCCACGCATGCGGGGGCTCTGAATGCGATGGAGGACATCTACCGCAACGCGGGCGAATGGAACTTCCTCATCGGGGTCCTGAAGCGCAAGGAAGAGCTGACGGAAGACGCCGCCACAAGCCGGGAACTCAGCTTCCAGATCGGAACCACATGGCGCGATCAGCTCGGCAACAACCAGGAAGCCGCCGCGGTCTTCCGTACGCTGATGGAGCGCTCCCCGGAAGACGCCCGTGTTCTCCGCGAACTCAGCGCGATCTATTTGATGGAGGAGGACTACGAAGGACTCCTTGGCATCCTCCGCACCGAGCTCTCGCTCCTCGTAGGCGACGTCACGACGCCCCCCTCCGTGATCGCCGAAGTCCACTGCCAAATCGGGCAACTCCTCTACTCACAAGACCATCCGACAGACCAGGTCGTCGAGCAATACCGTCTCGCGCTCGAAGCCGACTCGGACTCCGATCCGGCCGTCACGGGACTGGAAGAGTTGATCGGAATCTCCGAAGTCCAGGCCAGCATCCCAGAGCTCCTGGAGCCGATCTATCGCCAAAACGAGAACTGGCCGCGCCTCGCAGACATTCTTGAGATTCGCCTCAACCACACATCCCGGGAAGGCCACCGACTCGCGTTGCTGGAAAGCCTCGGAGAGATCCACCGGGATCGCATCGGAGACGACGATCTCGCCTTCGCCGCATGGGCTCGAATCTTCGCGATCAAACCGGACCATCCCGATGCGCGTAGGGAGCTGGAGGACCTGGCTCTGGGGATTGCCGCATGGCGAAACCTGGTCACCCTCTACGAAGCGCACGTCGACGGCATTGAAGAGGACGCTCTCCGCACCAGTCTCCGACAAACGCTCGCAGACACCTGCTACATCCAGCTTCAGGAGCCCTCCCAGGCCCAGATCCACTACGAAGCGCTTCTCGACGAAATCCCGGACCACGCGCATTCGATGGCTGCATTGGAGTCGATCTATGCCGACTCCTCCCAATGGGAAGCACTCCTCGGAATTCATACCCGACGACTCTCCGCAACCCAGGAACCCAGCGAGCAAATCGAACAGCTGCGTCGCATCGAGGACATTCAGGCCGACAAGCTGGATCTCGTCGATGCCGCCATCGATTCCTGCAATGCCGTCATCGGCATCGACTCAGAGGCCCTCTCCCATTACCGGCGACTGGATGACCTCCTCACCCGCGCCGAACGATGGGATGAGTTGGCGACGAACCTGACGACGCAGACCATCCTCGTGGACGACACGGAAGACGAGCTCATGCTCCAGAGCCGTCTGGCACAGGTTCAGGAGAACCAGCTCCAGGATGTGGAAGCGGCCATCGAAACCCATGCCCGCATCCTCGACGTGAACCCCGAGCATGCGGACACGATTGCGGTGCTCGAGCGACTCTTCGAAGCTCCGGAGACCGCCGAATCGGTCGCGGATCTCCTCGAGCCCGTTCACCGTGCGAGCGGAAACTGGCAATCCCTGCTTCGGATCCATGAAGCCCAGAAGAACAAGGCACAAGGCCCGGATGACCAGGTGCGCTACGCCTTCGCAATGGCCACCCTGCATGAAGAGCAGGGACAGGATCTCCAGGCGTCCATGAGCCAATACGCGGAGGCCCTTCGGATTCAACCCGAGAACAAGGCGACTGTCACCGAGCTGCTGCGCCTCGCAGACGCCCTCGATCTCCATGCGGCCGCCGTACAGCTCATCGGAAACGAGGTCGACGCCATCGGCGACCTGGACCGCCAGATTGCGGTCCACCGCACCCTCGCGGAGGTCACGGAACACAAACTCAGTGACATCGAGGCCGCCCTCGGACACCACCAGGCCATCCTCGACATTCAACCCGACGACGTCGAAGCCGCTGATGCCCTCATCCGACTCCACCGCGGCGCATCCTCCTGGGATGCCCTCGTCGTCGCTCTCCTCGACAAGGCAGGCCATGCCGCCGATCCGAGCGACCAGGGAGCGCTGCTCAAGGAAGCCGGCTCCATTGCCGCCGATGAACTGGCCGATCCCGAACGCGCCATTCCCATCTTCGAGACGGTCCTCGGCAATGCCCCCGAAGACACCAGCGTTCTCGACTCCCTGGAATCCCTCTACTCACGCACCGAACGACATGCCGACATCGTCGACATCCTCCAACGCAAGATTGATCTGAGCGGTGAAGACGCAGATCGGAAAATGCTCGCACGGCAATGCGCTGATCTTCAGGAGGGCCCTCTGGAGGCCCCCGAGGACGCCATCGCCACCCATGACCGCATTCTGGAGTGGGACGAAGAGGATCGGGAAGCCCTGGATGCCCTCGACCGACTCCACACCTCCGTCGGAAACGCCATCGAACTCACGGGTGTTCTCTCCCGCATCGCAGCTTTGACCACTCCAGAAGAACGGGCGGACCTTCTGCTTCGCAAGGGAACCGTCCTCTCCCAGGACATCGGCGATGAACGCGCCGCGATCGAGACCTACGCAGCCATCCTGAACGAAAATGCCCAGGAAGAAAGAGCGCTCGCAGCCCTCGAGACCATTGTCACCGAGCGGGACGAGAAGGAGACCGCCTTCGAAATCCTCATGCCGGTGCTCGAAAACAACGATGCGATGCAGAGAGCCCACGACCTGCTCGCGACCATGGTGGCACACAGAGAGGTCGCTGAGGGCCGCATTGAACTTCTTCAGCGCATGGCATTCATCGCGGAGGCGAGTCTCGAGAACCCCCTCCATGCTTTTGATTGTCTGGGACGGGCTCTTCGAGAGGACGCGTCCCGCGAGGACGTCGCAGAAGAACTGGAACGCATCGCGAAAGATCAGGACCACCAGGAAGCCCTGCAAGCGCTCTATGCCGCCGTCGCAGAGGATGCGTCGGACCCCAGTCGAGCGCTGGAACTCCAACTTCGGGTCGGCCGAATCCTCAAGGATCGGATCGCAGATCCCCATCGGGCGATCCCGGTCTTCACGACCTTGATGGAGGACCACCCCGACAACAGGGAAGTTCTCGACGCCCTCGATACCCTCCACCAGATCACGGAACAATGGCCCGAACTCGCGGGAATCCTCCGCGCACGGATCGACGTCGCGACAGACGGAGAAGAGCGCATTGGCCTTCATTTCCGACTCGCGACGCTCCTCGAAGAAGCCCTCGGGAATCCCGGGGAAGCCTTCGATGCCATGCAGGAAGTCCTCTTTCTGGCCCCCGCGCAGGAACACGCAGTCGACGAAATCTGGCGACTCTGCCAATCCGGAGTCCGTCGCAACGACGCATCGGAAATCCTGGAGCCCATCTACACGGACCAGGAGCGATGGCGGGAACTTGAAGCGCTGCTGAAAGTCCGACTGGAAGACCTCACGGATCCTGTCGACAAGACAGAGCTGCTGCTGCGACTGGCAGATCTCAACACGCACCAGATGGAATCCCCCGCGGAAGCCCTCAGCTGGCTTGGAAAGGCCTTCATCCTGGACTCGGAAGACGATCACCTCCTGTCCCGCATGGAAGAGAACGCCGAGGTCACTCAGGGGTGGAGTGCACTCCAGGAATTCCTGCTCGCGGGCGCTGTGGAGAGCACCAACGAACGAAAAATCGAGCTCTGGCACAAATCCTCCCGAGTCGCACTCGAACGACATGGAGCCCCCGAACAAGCCGAAGAACTCATGCGGCGAATTCTCACGCTCGACGCGGAGAACACAGAAGCCCTGGGGATTCTGGATACTCTCCTCACCAACGATCAGCGATGGGAGGAAGTGGGGCCCGTCCTTGAATCGCGCATCCAGCTCTCCGAATATGACGAAGAGCAGGTGGGACTCCTCGATCGACTGGGAACGCTCCAACGAGACGAACTGGAACGTTCTGAGGATGCCATTCAGACATTCCGACGGATCCTCGCGATCGACGAAAGTCATTTCCCCGCCCTTCAATCCCTCGCTGCCCTCTACGAGTCGAGCCAGCAATGGGAACCGCTCCATGCCATCTACGAGACCCTCGGCAATCTGATCGAAGCCCCCGACAAGCGAGGGCAGATCCTGAGCCGACTGGCCGAAATCCTGGAACAACACCTCGAGCGACCGGCAGATGCCATCGAGATGCTGGAGGAACTCCTCCTCGTCCAGCCAGAGAACCGCGAAGCGATGCACGATGTGCAGCGACTCCTGAGCGCTGCAGAGCGCTGGGAGGATCTCGCCGAGGCACTGGACCGGGAAGCGCGACTTCTGGAAGAAGACGAGACCCAGCGACGACTCGAAGTCCATCGCATGCTCGGACAGCTGTGGTCCGTGACCCTGGACGATCCCATGAGCGCTCAAGGGCATTGGGAGGAGGTTCTCGGCCTCGCCGCGACCGACATGGAGGCCCTCCAGAACCTCCAGGACATCTACCGCGATTCCGGGGCCGCTGAGTCCCTCGCCAGCGTGCTGCAGACACTCCTCGAGCAGGAAGAGGACCAGGAGAGCGATGGGGCCCTCGCCATCTGGCGCGAGCTCGCCGAACTTCGTCATACGGCGCTTGGACAGCCCCAGGGTGCGATCGATGCCTGGGAGATGGTCTCGCGCATCGAGCCCGCGAACGAAGACGCCCTCGACGCCCTTGAGCAACTCCACAATGAACAGAGTCAATGGAACGAGTCTGTCGCCGTTGTGCAGAGAAGAGCTGCCCTCCGGGACAGCCAGGAGCGCCCGGCAGAAGCCACCGAACAGTTGATGCGCGCCGCTGAAGTTCAATTGAACCAGATCGAGGACAAGGACGCGGCCATCGCGCTGTACGAGACCATCCTTGAACGCGAACCCGGACACACGGATGCCTCATGGCAACTCGAATCCCTCTGTGAATCCGGAGAGGACTGGCCCCGACTGGCGACGGTCCTGCTCGGACGTGTGGAACATACCGAGGATTCCGATGACGTCGTGCCGACCCTGCAAAAGCTGGCGAAGATCTACGAGGAGAAACTCGAGGAAATCGAGGGCGGGTTCCTCGTACACCAACGAGTGCTTCAAGAAGATCCCGACGATGTCCTTTCCCTGGGAGAAGTCTGGCGACTCGGAGAGAGCACCCAGAACAACGAAGGCCTCGCCAATGGACTCCTGGAGACCGTCCCGCGCATGGAGGACGAACACCAGCAGACCGAAACCCGGATGAAGCTGGGAGCCCTGCTTCGAGATCATCTGGAGCGTGACGAAGAGTCTGTCACCCAGTTTCAGGCGGTCCTTGAGGTCCAGCCTGACCACACACTGGCCCTGCAGAGTCTCGTCGAACTCTATGAGCCCATGGAGCGTTGGGAAGCGCTCGTGGAAGCGCTCGAGGCGCTGAGCGAGGCCACCGCCGAGTATCCAGAGCGCATTCGCCTCATGGGACGCGTCGGGAGCGTACTGGAGCAGCGGATCGAGGATGCCGATCGTGCAGTGAAGGCATACAAGGACGTCCTCGATCTGGATGAGTCCGATTCCAATGCCTTGAACGCGCTGGATCGTCTCCATGCCGAGCGTTCCGAATGGCGTGAACTCCTCGAAGTCCTGGAACTGAAAATCCAGGCCGTCCCCACCGAAGAGGTGGCTCTCCGCCTCCGCATGGGCCGACTTCTCGCCACTTCCATGGAGGAACCGGTCGCAGCGATCGAGACCTTCGAGGAGATCCTGCATCTGGACCCGACGCAACCGGATGCTCTCCGTGAACTGGAGAGCCTCTATCAGGGGCGTGAGGACTGGGATGGACTCATCGCAGTCTATGAACGCCTCCAGAACGCGAGCTCCGATCCCGAGACGCGCAAGGCCCTCGCACGCAACATTGCACTCATCCAGGAAGAGATCTTCTCCGATCCCACGCGTGCGGCAGAAGCCTATCGGGAGATGCTCGACGCGGATCCCGCCGATGCCGAGACCGTGACCGCTCTGGACCGGCTTCTCAGCGCCTCCGAGACCTGGGATGAACTCCTGAATGTCCTCGAACTCCATGCGGAGAACATTCACGACGATCCCCCCCACATGGTGGAGATCCTCACCCGAATCGCAGAACTCCATCAACACCATCTGGATGACCAGGACAACGCAGTCCGCGCATTCGAGAGGGTCCTGGAGCATGACGGCGGACACGCCAGCTCCCTGGACGCCCTCGAAGCGCATTACCGGACTCAGGAGCGCTGGCCCGAGCTTGCGGGCATCCTGGATCGCAAGATCGCCCACGCAGAAGACGGAGCGCAAATCACGCTGCTGTGTCAGAAGGCCGCCTTGCAGGCGGATTCCCTCTCCGCGACCGACGACGCCATCGCAACCCTGCAAGCCGCCCTCGACCTCCAACCGGATTCACGGGAGGCGCTCCAGACCCTGCAGCGGATTCACGCGATGGGGAACAACTGGGAAGAGGTGGTCGCCGCCCTTCTCCTCGAAGAAGCCGTCGTACCCGAAGGGCCTGAAAAAGCGGCCGTTCGC
>CAVOCR010000088.1:0-7022 GCA_963694245.1 Myxococcota bacterium | reverse complement strand
TGGAATGCCCCAACGATGATCCCGACCTATACGGGTTCGACCGCGCAGGAGAGTCTTGAGGCGGCCGACATCAACACCTACTGCTTTCTCTACACTGCCGGGCAGATGGCATGTTCCAGCGAAGAACAGTGCCCATGGATCATGGGCTACGATCAAAACAACGAGGAGACCCTCGTTGGAAAGTTCAGTTGTCAGGCGGGCGTCTGTGTCACCGGTGGGTCGGGGACGACTCCGCCTCCGCCAGAGAACAATACGAACACATCAGGCGGAAAGTGCGTCGGTCATTGTGGAGACTTCCTGGGGGACAAGGCGCTGTGTCAATGCGATCCCAACTGCAAGCAATACAATGATTGCTGCACTGACTATGACCAGGAATGCGGGGGGACGAACACCCCTGTTGGACCCGCCCCCAATTCGTTGGAGTGCGCGGGATTGATGGATTGCCTTGTGGTGGCGGTCACGCAGCAGGAAGTGAACAGTTGCTATTCAGCGGCCACTTCGGACGCCTCCTCCACGTTCCAGCAACTTGATCAGTGTCTGAATGGCGCGGGATGTTACAACGAGCAGAGTCAGGCGGGCTGGGAGCAGTGCGTGAATGGAAACTGCGCCTCTCCCTACGATGGCTGTGTGGGGTCCAGCACTCTCACGACCAGTTCCTGCGCGGGCAACTGTGGCGAGTACCTGGGGAGCACTTCCCTCTGCCAATGTGACCCCGAGTGTACGCAGTATGGGGATTGTTGCGGGGATTATGCGTCGGTGTGCGGCGGAACAACAGGACCTGGAAACCCGGGCGGGGCGCTCGGATGCGGGGAATACTTCACCTGCTTTGGGAACTGTTCCGATACGGCGTGCATGGATGGATGCGGAGCGGGCATCTCCCCGTCAGCGTCCGCACCCGTGAGCGAACTCTTCTCCTGCATGCAGAGCTATGGGTGCGGGAATCCGGGGCCCCATGCCAATGAGGCCTGTGCGTCGATACATTGCAGCTTTCAGTTCGTCTCGTGCTACGGATTTGCACCGGATCCCAACAAGGGAACCTCCGGGGGCGGCGGCGACAGCGGCGGCTGTCGGAGCTCCACAGCGCCCGGTGGACTCGCGGGGAGTCTACTGTTTATCGGCCTGTTCTGGTTCCTGCGGCGCCGCGTCCTCGTCTGATTTCTCCGAGCGACTGGCCATCATCTTGCGCACGAAGCTCGGCACGTTGCCGATGCGTCCGCTCATCGCTTCCTTTCGAAGCGTGTGCATCAGTTCGCCCGTGATTTCGTCGTGACCCTGCTCACGAGCATGGCTCTCCGCACGTCTCCGGACCATTCCGCGTACGAATGATGGGGCTGCCTTGAGCACGATTTTGGCTTCTTCGGTCCAGAAGATTGGTCCGGAGGCGTCGCTGGCGATTCCATAGGTGGTCTTTTCATCGAATGAAATCGGCTTCCCGCCATATTTTCCGGGCTCGTAGACACACCAGGGATCCTCTGCGAGGAAGTCTCCCGTCGCGCCGTAGGCCCGCGCTCGGCAGCCCCCACACACCTGACTGAACTCACAGGGGCCGCAGCGTCCCCCGAGGTCATTGCGCTTGCGAATCTCCGTGAAGACCTCGGAGCTCTCCCAGATTTCCTGGAATGGGGTGTCGCGGAGATTGCCTCCGTACACGGGAAGATAGGGGCACGGTGTGACGTCTCCGTTGGGACGAATTCCCACGTAATGCGTTCCTGCCGGACACCCTCCAGCCCCCATGCTGAATGTCTTGAGATAAGGCGAGTCGGGCTCGCGTTCGTAGAGGTAGCGCTGATAGTGGGGCGCGCACTTGGAGTTGACGACCATCCGACCCGAGAATTCTTTCTGGAGGGTCTGGAGCTCGCCCATGATGTCTTCGTATTTTTGAGCCGTGACGTCGCTGATGAATGCACCGCGTCCCGTGGGAACCAGGAAATAGAGGTTGAAGACCCGGGCTCCGAGAGATTCGGCCATCTCCGCGATCTGCGGGATCTCCTGGTGATTGTGCGCGCCAACGGTGGTCTGCACGATGAATGGAAGTCCCATCTTCGTGAGGATACGCGCTCCGTTCACGGTGTTTTGCCAGGCGCCTTCGACCCCGCGAAACTGGTCGTGTGTTTCGGCGTCCAGGGCGTCCAATGAGAGCGACACGCCTCGGATTCCAGACGTGATCATTCGTTCACAGAGCTCTTCGGTGATGAATACGCCATTGGTTCCGACGACGGGCCAGAGCCCCTTGTCCGTCGCACGCTGGGCGATGGCGAAGACGTCTCGACGCAGAAGCGGTTCGCCTCCGGTCAGGATCAGCAGGGCCTCGGGATTAACCACTGCGAGCTGATCGATCACATCGAAGCACTCCTCGGTGGACAGTTCATCGAGAGCCTCGTCCCGCTCGATCACGCCGGCTTCGATGTAGCAGTGCTCACAGCGCAGATTGCACTTCTTCGTGAGATTCCAGCTGACGACGTGACTTTGGAAGCGATCCATGGGGCTCCTCTCGGCGAGCCGGACTCTAGCGCGGGGGATGCAGGAAGTGTAGCCTTTTATACACGGGATCTCCGTGCTAGGGTCCCGACGTCGTCTCATGTGGAGAGATGCGAGGAGAACCAGTCATGACCAATTCCAATCTTGAGATCAGTTTGTCGGATTCTGCTTTGAAGATCCTGAAGGAGGGGCCTGCCCCCGGTGAGCCTTCGACAGGCATCGCCCGAATCGCCATCGCCGGCCGCAGCTCCGGGGAGTTTCAGTATGATTTCGAGCAGATCATCTCCTCAGATTTGCGAGACGATGACATTCCAGTCGAGTTCGACGGGTTGAAGCTCTACGTGGCGGCTGCCTCCGCTCCGAGCCTCCAGGGCGCGAGCATTGACTACATCACGGACAAGCTCGGACGCAGCGGGTTCACCGTGGAGAACCCGAACTCCCTGTGGCCGGATGAAGCACATCAGAAGGTATCCGATCTCATTGAGAGCGACATCAATCCGGCGATCGCCATGCACGGCGGAGCGATTGAGCTGGTGGATTTTACGCCGCCGCGAATTCAGATCCGCATGACGGGTGGCTGCCAGGGCTGCGCGTCGTCCACAGCCACGCTCAAGAATGGCATTGAGATCATCTTGAAGGAGTCGTTTCCCGAGATTGAGGAAATCGACGACGTCACGGATCACACCGAGGGCGAGAATCCCTACATGTAGAGAGGGGGCGGTGATGCCGAAGTTGATGTGGCGCCACGCAGAGGACATCGGGTACGAACTCTACGAGTCACGGCCTGACACGCATCCTCTCTCCGTTCGGTTCAGCGATTTGCGGGGATGGGTTCTGGCGTTGGAGGAGTTCGCGGACGATCCCAGCGAGTCCAGCGAAGGCCTCCTCGAGCAGATTCAGATGGCCTGGTGGGAAGAGTGGCGGGAAGAGCACGGCGACGCGCTCCCCACCTGAGCATCACGCGGCGATCAGCCCCTGATGCGCATAGACCTTTCGCAGAAATCGCATGGGCATGTTTCCAGCGTTGAGGAACGTCTTGTGGAATACCCGGTCAAGCTCGATCCCCTCCATCTTGCCTTTTTGCGCCTGCGTGAGATCGCGCTTGAGCTCCCAGACCAGGTGATTGCCCGTGAGGTAGCTCATGGGATAGCCCCGCTCCTGGGAATACCAGTTGAGCTCCGCCTCGACTCTGCCATCCACGAATCCGGTGACCGCCTTGAGCAATGCGCCCGCGGCTTCAAAGGGGTCTTCGCTTGAGACGTCGCAGTCGATTCCGACGTTGAGGAAGTCCCGGTTGCCCGTCATGAAGAAGAGGTCGATCGCGACGCGTGCGCCGATGCGTGCGATGTCCCGCTTTCCGGAGAATCGCGCTTCATCCGTGAGTTCGCCCATGTAGTTCATGTCGAGCATGTAATCCTCGAGCATGGTGGTCCATCCCTCTGCCTGGTCCATCGCTTCGACATGTCGGCGAATCACGGATCGGTGCAGGCTGGCAGTCGCGAGCTGCAGATGATGCCCGGGGATCCCCTCGTGGATCATCATTCCGGGGATGGAGAGGTTCGTGTGCTCGTCCCGAAGTTCGTCACTCAAGGTCAAATAGACGAGGCTCTTGCGCGTGCCCTCTCGGAAAGGGGGCGGGGAGACCATGGCGCCTGCGGGAATTGAGGGCTCCAGAAATCCGGGCGTTTGCAGGATGACCATGTCCTGGTCTTCGAAGACCGGAAAGAGATCATGTTCCGCGATGAATCCCAGGATTCGTCGGCGTTCCTCCTGGTATCGTTCGAGGACGTCCTCCAGTGCGTCGTTGGGGAGTTCAAAACGAAAACGCTTGTTCAATTCTTTTTGAAGATCGGGGATCGAGGTCTCCCGGGGGATTTCATGACGCTCACACAGCGTTTCATGGAGCTCTTCAAGGGCCTGGTTGTTCCGCTTCAGAAAGGCACAAGCGATGCCATGGAGTTCTTCCAATGAGAGGTCGACTCCGCGAAGTCTCACGATTTCCCGAGCGCACGCATCCCCCACATGGAGTTGCTGGGTGGTCTCGAGAGTCTTCAGCGTCTCTTCATAGCGGGTGAGCGCCTCGTCTGCGAGGGTGCGTGCCTGCTCCAGACGAGCGCATCCCTCCCAGCCCTGCGTGTCGGCCCAGGCCTGGACATTGGAGAAGAGGTCCCGCAGACCGACCGTTTTTTGAAGATCCATCGAAACCCATCGGGCGAGGGGGGTTTCGAGGCGGGTCAGAAGCGCCGCGAGGTAGTCTGGGACCGCTCCAATGCGCGCCGTGATGTCCGCCAGCCGATCCTTCGGCGGGCGGGGATCGTTGATGAACATCAGGAAGATGCCGTTTCCGATGTCGTCTCCCGCAGTGGGCTTTTGCTGCAGCATCGTCCGGCCGTTGAAGGTGTAGGTGCTGTCATGGATTTCGCGTTGCAACATCAGCGCGGCCAGGTCCAGGTCGAGCTTCGTGTCGAAATCCTGGGTGGACTCCTTGAGCAGGTTCGTTCGTTCCAGCAATGCCCGGGCCTCTCCGACCCTCTTCTCAGAGGTCTCCAGACTCGGGTCGGGGAGCTCGTCGAGGCGATCGTTTACGCCGAGATTGACGCAGGCGTTGGGATCGGTGGTGAAGTACGCATGAAAATCAGCTTCGAAGGGGGTCATCTTCTCATTCATTGCGGTTCTCCCGTGAAGTTCATTTGGGGTTTGAACGGGCCTGGTTCAATGCATCTTCGAGCATCTGGTCCCGTTTGGAGGGGTCACTCCAGTCGGCGCGGATGCCCTCGCTGAGAGAGCGAAGCGGGTCGAGATAGGTGAAGTACTGCCCGGGCTTCACGGAGGGCGCGGTGTACACCGAGACGCCGGTTTCCCGGTTGTAGTGCTCATAGCTGTGCACGCTTCGCTTTCCACCTCCACCGGGGGCATCGACCACGAAGGTCGGCGTGTTGAATCCGGCCAGGGATCCGCGGACCGCTTTTTCGACCGCCACACCTTGTTGGACGGTGGTGCGCAGATCCTCGGTTCCCTTCACGAGGTCGTGAATGTACACGTAGTAGGGGTGCACATGCATGTGTGCGAGTCGCTTGCACAGCTCGATCATGGTCGCGGCGTCGTCGTTTACGCCGCGTTGAAACACGCTCTGGTTGCGGACTGTGATCCCGCGCTCAAAGAGCACCTGCATCGCATCCATGCTGATCCCGGTCACTTCGTTCGGGTGATTGAAGTGCGTGTGGACGCAGACTTCCTTGTTCAGCTTTCGTCCCCGGTCCACCACTTCTGTCAGGGCGTCCACCCAGTCGGTGTCCGTCAGCAGCTTCATGGGTTGAATCGCCGGTCCTTTCGTCGCAAAACGGAAGCGGCGCACGTGATCGATGTCGAGGAGACCGTGTCCGATCTCTCGGATCTGGTCCGCTTTGAGCCGATAGGCGTCTCCGCCTGAGATCACGATGTCTTCCAGTTCCTTCCGGGAGCGGATGTAGCGGAAGATTTTCTGCCATCGGTCCTTGTTGGCCCGCAACTGGACCTTCTCGACCTCTTCCGTGTCGAGTCCGACGGCGTAGGAGCGCGTGCAGAAGCGGCAGTAGACGGGGCAGGTGTCGAGAGCCAGGAAGAGGGCCTTGTCCGGATAGCGATGGGTGAATCCCGGAACGGGGGCGTCACTCTGCTCATGCAATGAGTCCAGCGTCAGCATGGGGTGGTCCGATTCGACCTCTGTTCCAACGGGCAGAAACTGGCGCCGAATGGGGTCCGAATAGGGATTGTTCCAATCGATGAGCGCGAGGAGGTAGGGGCTGATGCGCACGGCCATGGGCGCATCGCCGAATCCTTTTTTCACATCCTCTACGAACGCAGCGCTCGCCAGGTCCTGGAGCGCAGCGATGAGTCGCTTCGGATTCGTGATCGCGTTCTTCTCCTGCCATCTGGTTTCGAGAAACGTCGCTTCGTCGACGTCCTTCCAGGCGGGGATTGACTGCCAGAAGGCGTCTCTCCGGGGGTTTCTCCAGGTGATGGTGCTGGGGTCCACCAGAGGCTTGAGATGATGGATGGCCTCTTCTTCGAGAGGGGTTCCCTGGAGGTTCTGTGTTGCGTTCGTCATGAGTTTCTCCTTCGTTTCGTGGGGCTGAGTTCAGCCGATGAATGACCGCGGAGCCGAGGCTCCCGAGCGGGCGCTCACGAAGGGAAATGCGGACAGATCCCTACGCCATGGCGCCGAGAAGGCGCTTTGGGTCGGGGTCGTGCAAAATGGTCGAAAAACACCACATGACGGGCGGAAGAGACCATAGGGCCCCCTTGTTTGCAAGCACTGAATTTCAGGGGAGTGACCGAGGGGAGTCCATCAGGCCTTGTCGCGGGAGAGCAATTGCAGCAGCGCCGGAAGGACCAGGGTGGACGCGACGAAGCACAGGATCATGCCGGCGACTGCGATATGCGCGAGAGAGAGAAGGCCGCGGTGATTGGCGAAGAGGATCCCGGAGAATCCAATGCAGGTCGTCAAGGTGGTCAGGAACACCGCGCCTCCGGTCTCTCGCAGAACGCGTCCGAGGCGTCCGGCT
>CAVOCR010000087.1:0-7034 GCA_963694245.1 Myxococcota bacterium | reverse complement strand
GCCCGGCTTTTGATGATCAATCCCGACGCGGATCCCGTGGCGTTTGCATGCCTCCCCGAATCCGACCTCACACCAGCTTCGTGATCGCCTGACGCTGCTCCGAGCAGCGGTAGGGGTTGCTGCTGTCGAAGACAAAATGGACACCAAAACCAGAACCCACGAGACCGCTCTGATCGGGGTCCATGCAGTGGATGACGTTCGCATTCACCGCGACTCCACGCGCTCCCCTTCCAAATTTGACGACGACAGCATCCCCGACGGCTGGCAGATGTGAATCAATCTGAATGAACGCTCCATGAGCGCTGATGTCCGTGATGTACGCCGCCCGGTCTGTCCCCCCGACTCGAACGAGGACCCGACGCAACACAACGGTCCTATCCGACATGCGACGACGATCTCCGGACTGCTGTACAGGTATCACCGCCGTGGAACGGGTCACGCTCCGTGGGATCACCATGGACGGCAGAGGAGCTGACATTGGAGCCGAGGCTGAACCCTTCTTCGGAGGGGACAAGAAAACGGAATGTGGAGATTGGGTCGACGCCACCGCTGGAGCCACGCTGGCCAGACCCACGGTGCTGACCGCCGGCGCCACATGGACCCCCTGAGCCTGAACCTGCGTATCCATCGCCTCCTCTCCCATAACGGGGGCGGGCGTGACCTGCGTCTGCTCATGCTCACCTTGAAGAGACCTCTCTGCGGGGCGCGCATCCGGAGGGGGAGACTCGGGAAGCCCCGTCTTCACCCGAACCCGGACGCGAGGCTTCTGCGCGGAAGCTCCCGCCGCCTTGCGCACTGGGGACACGGTGACCGTCGTATCTCCACGCTCCGCACCAACCGAAGCATCTGTGGCCTGCTCCAGATTCCGATGAAAGAAAAAGACAAAGCGTTGCGCACCCGCCTTCCCCACTCCTCGGAGGACGCCGCGTGCGCCGGGAACCACAGTACGCGCAAAATACTGCAGAGCATCGGGTCGATTGCGACACTCCGCACGGACCCACTCCAATCCCATCTCAAACATTTCGTCGTCCGGCAGTTTCCTCACATGGGCGACGCGAACGTGCAACGCCACATGGTGGCTTTCTCCTTTCACATCAAACGGAATCAGGAGAAGAGTGGTGCTGTCGACCTCCGGGCAATGGCTCACGTGCACCAGGGTTCCCCCGGCGCTCACATTGATCATCTGGAGGTGATATCGGCGACCGCCATCCACCATGCTGCCTGCGAGATCCAACTCTCGCCGCGTATCACGACGCTTTTCTGTAATTGCAGGAGCGGTGCTCATGAAAGCCGTATGTGCGCGGATCGGCGGGAGCAGGCTCTCGCCATGAACTACTCTTCTCACCGATCAGGGATATAGCCTGAACGGTAGCCTTTGCCTCTGGTTTCGGTCAATGATGCTTTCTGAGTGGAACAGGCTCATCAGAGCCATCAGGAGAGCATTTGCGCATCTTCGTGCCCAGTCCAGACCAGTCCATCACTCTCCGCGATCTGGCGCACGTCCACGAACACCTCCACAATGGCGGTCTCGTCATCCTCCCAACCGAGACCGGTTACCTTCTCGGAGCAGATGGCAACAACGACGTGGCAATTCGCCAGCTCTTCCAATGCAAAGACCGTGCGCCGGACCACCCCATTCACCTCGCGGTGGACTCCGTGAAGTCGGCGCTCCGTCATGCGGACCTCTGCCCCCGGGCTCAACGAGCCCTGAAGGCTCTCAGCCCCGGCCCCTTGAGCGTCATCGGACCTGCTCAGCCAGGCGTGCCCCTCCAGTTGCAAGCGGGTACAGGGACCGTCGGAGTTCGAATTCCAGATCACGCCGTGACGCTTCAGATCCTCCGAGAGACCGGCATGGCTGTCACCGCCACCAGCGCCAATCGGTCCGGCCTCCCCGCAGAGGTCTCGCTCGCACGGATCCAGAGACAGTTCGGCGACGTCACAACCGCTCCATGGCTCGCCGTGAAGGACGACCATCGAAGGTATGAGACACCGTCCACTTTGATGCGTTGGGATGCGAATACGCTGCAGATTCTACGACAGGGACCCATCTCCGAAGCGGAGATCAGAGAAGTCAGCGAAGAGGCTCTCCCAGGGTGATGAGAGCCCGGAGCTTCTCAAGAGTCCGTGCGCCGATCCCCTTCACTTCGACCAGCTGATCGACGTGGGAGAATTCACCGTTCGTCTGCCGCCACTCCAGGATCGCCCGAGCCTTGGAGGGGCCGATTCCCGGGAGCTCAACGAGTTCCTCTGCGCCCGCTCGATTGATGTCGATCAACGACTCCGTGGGGGCTCGTGAAGAGGAGGATGCCGCGCTGGGAGCGATGGAGGCAGCCGGGAACATCGGAGCCGCTGCGGCCCCGGACACGCGAACCAGGGCACGCAGACGCGCCACCGTCTTCTGACCGATCCCCGCGACATTCGTCAGATCATCCACGGTTCCAAACGCTCCATGCTGATCCCGGTACGCGACAATGGCGCGCGCTTTGGAGGGACCAATGCCCGGGAGCGTATCCAACGACACCACATCCGCCGTGTTGATGTTGATGCTCGAAGTGCCTTGAGGCAACGCTGCCCCCTTGGCCTGCGCCACGACCGCCACCACGCCATGCGTCTCCACAGCGTAGCTCCGCCCATCCGTGCGAATCTCCACCTCCCCATGCGAGGCGGTGTTCCAGGAGACGACACCCGCCTGCTCCAGACGACCCACCGTCTCGGGAGCAGGATGACCGTATTTGTTGTTCCGACCGGCCGAAATCACGGCGCAATCCGGAGACACCGCCTTTAGAAACCGAGTGCTTGTCGCATGCGCACTCCCGTGATGCGCGACCTTGAGGACGTCGCTCCTCAAATCCTTTCCGCCCGCCTCGAGCAGACGAACCTCTGTCTCGGATTCCGCATCTCCCGTGAAGAGCACGGTGACATCTCCCGCCCGCAATCGGAACACGATGGAGTTGGCATTCGCGTCCGAGCGCGTCCCGCGAAGAAAGGGGTCTTCCGGAGCCAGAACCTCCAGGACCGCATGCTCCCCCATTGAGAGACTTCGACCCCGAGACAGCACTCGATACTGAATGTCCGGGGAGGCCTCCACATGCGCCAGCATCGAGGCATAGGTCTGGGTGGTATGCGCGAAGCCCGCATCCAGCAGCGTTCGCGTCGGAATGGTTCGCATCACCTGCAGGGCGTTCCCAATGTGGTCTGCATGCGCATGAGTGACCAGAAGAGCATCCAGATGGGCCACTCCCAGTTCCTTCAATCGTGTCATCAGATGACGACGAGCGGAGGGCGGACCCGTGTCGACGAGGACCTCTTTGCCATCCGCCGTGCGAATCAGCGCCCCATCCCCCTGTCCGACATCCAGAAAATGAATCGTGACCGTCGAATTCTGAATGCGCTCGACACGTTGCCCCGCAATCGCGGCGGGTGCGCACCCAAGAAGCAGCACCAGAAAAAACAGACCCAATGCGCCAGACAAGCGTCCGTACACTCTGCGAAGACCTGAATGCGTCAGTATCATGAGGCGGTTTCTCCGGACTTCAACCCTCGCAACCGTTCCCCAATCGCCACATGATCCGGGTGGTTGCTCGCGAGTTCCTCGAGGATTGATAGTGCCTCATTCATGAGTCCCTGTTCCACAAAGAACTCGACCTCTTCGAGTTCCCCTGCAATCAACGCGTCAATCTCGGCAGAATTCAACGGAGATGACTCGGCCTCCACCTCCCGTGGAATGGGGGGTGCGCTCAAAATCATCTCGGACTCCGCCGGAACCATCGGCAACTCGGAAAGAGTGGCATCTGTCTCTTCCTGATCCCCAGAAATGAGCGCGAGATCCTGAATGGGGTCCTCCTCGAGCACGGGTGCGTCGATCCCGTCGAGGGTGACATCTTCCCACATCTCCTCGCGCGTCCTGTCCTCCGAGGGCTCCTCCAGATCCAGGGGCACCTCCACTTCATCCACGCCTCTCGGCGCGTTCGGCGGAGGCGGCGGAGGGGCGGCGACAGGCGCGGAGCTCTCCTCTCCCTTTTGAATAACCAGATCCCGGAACTCATCCTCAATGACCACCGGAGCCGGCCGCGACTTGCGCAGACCATCGGGATCCCTGGGAAGCATGCCACTCATGCGATCCCGCACTTCCTGGGCCTCGCTCATCAGGCCCGCTCCTTCGAGAAGCAAAATCAGCTGCTTGAGGATCACAGCGGCCTTGTGACCTTGTCCCAGCTGATCGAAAGCATCTGCGAGCAAGCGCAACACCTCCTGATCCCGGGACCGGCTCTTGTAGGCAAAATGAAGGCGGGGAAGGGCGCGTTGGGGATGCTTGTTCGCGAGATGATAACGGGCCAATGCCACCGAAATCTCGACGTCATCCGGACGATGAAAGAGGAGACGCTCCGCAACGACCACGAAGTCCGCGGTGTTTCCCGACTCCCGCAGCTGATCGCAGACGACCTGGAATTCGTCCGCGGCCTCATCGACCATTCCGCGCGCTGAAAACTCCTCCGCCAGACGGAGACGTATCGCTGAATTTCCGGGATCCAACTCCAGCATGGCGCGAATCGTATGGAGTTTTCGGACGTGCTCACCCGAAGCCTCCAACAACCCAATCGCATTGCCGTATTGATTGGCCGCATCGTTCAGGAGACCCAGACGTTGATACGTCGTCGCGAGAGCGATGCGCAGCTCGGCGTCCTCGGGATCGATCTGGACGATCTGGTTGTAGACCGCGATGGCCTTGAGCGCGAGCCCCTGCTCCTCATACGCCCGTGCGACCTTGAGAAAGGATTCCCGTGCTTGAGGAGCCGAATCGTTTCGGAGCTGCAGATCACCCACACGGAGTTGAAATCGCAAATTGCCCGGCTCAGCCTTCAGGAGCTTCTGATAGACGCCGATGGCTTTCGACAACTTCCCGCGCTCCTCGTGTTCACGAGCAGTCGAGATGAGTCGTGCCTGGTCCAACGCCATCCGCTCCTCCCCCTGGCTACTTGTTGACCTTTTCCGAATAACTCGCCGTACGCGTATCGATCTTCAGGATGTCCCCTTCATTGATGAAGAGGGGAACATTCACCTGCAAACCAGTCTCGAGAACCACCGGCTTCTGGGCACCGCTGGCCGTGTCCCCCTTCATGCCGGGCTCCGACCGGGTGACCTCCAACTCGACAAAGTTGGGGAGATCCACACTCAGCGGATTGCCGTTGTGAAGCAGCAATTCCACAACCATGCTGTCCTTCAAGTACTTGGGAGATTCCCCGAGCTGCTCCGGCGTCATCCGAATCTGTTCGTAGCTCGTGGTGTTCATGAAGATGTAGGTATCGCCCTCCATGTACAGGAACTGGGCGTCACACGTCTCCATGTCCGCCTTGTCGACCTTCTCCCCTGAACGATAGGTCTTGTCCAGGACCCGCCCCGAAGTCATGCTCTTGATGCGGGTGCGAACAAACGCGCCCCCCTTGCCTGGCTTCACGTGCTGAAAATCCACGATGACGAAGGGCTCCCCGTCAATCTCAAGCTTCAAACCCTTCCGAAATTCATTTGTCGACCACATGGTCACCTCCCTCAATGCCAGAGCTTCAACTGCCCACTTCCCTCAAAATCCCCAGGAGACCATCCAGCCCGAGAAGATAGCTTCGGGATCGAAATCCCTCGACGCGCCCCGCGACCACATCCGCGACCAAAGAGCGCTGGCGAAATTCCTCGCGGGCATGCGGATTGCTGAGGTGAACCTCCACGGTGGGAAGACCCACCGCCAACAAAGCATCCCGAATGCCGACGCTCGTATGAGTGTAGGCGGCTGGATTGATGAGAATTCCCTCCATTGTTCCCGACGCCGCCTGAATCCTGTCGATCAACTCGCCTTCCGAATTGCTCTGGTGAATCACAAGCGTCACTCCCTGCGCCTCCGCCTGGAGATGAAGGGCCTCATTGATCGCATCCAACGTCTCCTCGCCATAATGCGATGCCTCACGACTCCCCAGCAAATTCAGGTTGGGGCCATGGATGACGAGGATCTGCATCGGGGAACCACTCCAGATCACGCTTCCATCGCACCTCATGTGCGCGCCCTGATGGACTGGAAGGAGAAAAGCCGTACCAGCGAGGATTAACGGAAGAAACGGCCTCAGGTCAAGGCAGGGGCCTCCTCCGGGGACTCAGGGAGGGAAGCAGCCCAGCGCCTCATCTGAAGTCAAGGCAAGGATGTAGCAGAGGCGACAGTCAACGGCCTCGTCCTGTCCCGGAAAGCACGGGGTTTCGATCTCCGGGTCCTGATCCAGCTGGGTGCAGTCCGCGACTGGGTAGTACACGAGGCACCCATTGCAGACATTGATGGGATACACGAACTCATTGGAGTGCACCTTTGTGCCGTCCATCATCACACCCTCGATAGTGACCCGAACGAGAATCTGCGCAGAGGAGAACCGCTCCTGAAGCGAAGGGGCGTTCTTGAGAATCTCGCCAATGTACGGCGGCACCGCCTCAAGAGCCACGAGCCCATTGCCATCATCGCTCGAAAGACTCCCCGTCGTGAACACGTAGGTGTTCTGGAGGCCTGCCGCTTCGATGGGATCCGCACTCGACAACGCGACGCCCGGATTGAGTGGGTTCACAACATAGCCCAGACCCGTGCCTGTGATCGGATCCAGGGGCAGATCATAGCTGACGCGGGCTCCGACGATCTGAATCGTGGACGTATTGAGAACCAGCTGCTGAGCACTGTTCCCCGTGACCACGGTCGTATCTTCGAGTTTCGTGATCAGGGAAGGAAACAGAAGGTAGGTGTTGGTCAGGGAAACATCCATGTACCCAAAGGGCGTGAATGTCACGAGACCGGTTGACTGCAGCTTGCACTGCGTCTCCGAATCCACCTTCTGATTGCCCGTGATGAAAATGACCTGGGGATCATTCTCCGAACATCCTCCCAACGCGATCGTTGCGAGTACGAATCCCACGAGCAATTGTGTGCGCATGCGTCCCATCATGACGACTTCTCCTCTGATGCCCTCTAGTTAACCGGATAACGCGGCTTGAAGCCAGAAAATGGCCTG
>CAVOCR010000086.1:0-7037 GCA_963694245.1 Myxococcota bacterium | reverse complement strand
AGTACTGCGCGGGAAATCAGCGCTGTCTGCGACCCCTCCTCGAGGGCGTCGGTCCGCCCCAGCTCCAGGTGAATGGAGCATTCGCGCATCGAGGCACTCACCTGGGAGAGAAAGCTGATCCGTTTCTCCAGGGGTTCGAGGAGGCGGATCGGTCGGTCAGGGTGGACGGCCGCCAGGACAAGTCCCGGAAATCCCGCGCCGCTTCCCACGTCGGTCCATTCAAGCTCGATGCTGCCGATGAGTCGGAGGAGGGCGATGGAGTCGAGGAAATGGTTCTTGAGGGTGACATGCGGGGCCGCGTTGCCGACCAGGTTGACCCGCCGGGCCCAGTGTTTCAACAGCGATTGGTGCGTCCCCATTCGCTCGACTGCTGCAGACTCCAACGGGATCCCGAGCGTGGCTGAGAGGTCCGTGAGGCGTGTTTTGAATTCCGAGATTTTCACGGCGCAGGTTCTCCCTGGGCAGCGGCCAGGATGGCTTCGGCCTGGGTGAACCCCTCCTGGAATTTGGCGGCGAGGCGATTCTGGTGTTCGCCGGTGAGTGAGGCCAGCGCCTGGGTCTTCACGACGTTCGCCGCGGCGGGGTTGTTCATCAGGAGGTGAGCCATGGCGAGCAGCACGCGGAGGTCCTCTTGGCGTGGATCCACTTCCAGAACGTGCTCCAGAAAGACGCGAAGGAGTTCCATTTCGCCATGGGAGGCGAGGGCTTCCGCCAGGAGGCTCCAGGAACCGGGAACGCTGCGCTCGAGCGCATCCGCGATCGTGAAGGCCTCGGGTCGTCGCCCGAGGGTCGCGAGGATGATCATCTCGAGCACGCGTGCATCGACGCTCTCGGCACGTCGGATGGACTCACGGGTGTATCCGAGAGCTGCTGCGCTGTTCCCAGTGTTCAACGTCACCTGCGCCAGGAGAAGTGGCGCGTGTCGGTTGTCTGGAAAACGCTGAACCTGCTCGAGGAGCACTGTCTGGGCCCGGTCGTTCTGTCCACTTTCCTGGAGCGCCTGCGCGAGATGGACACGGACTTCGGGATCGTCGGGGCGAACGCTCAAGAGATGCTCCAGCACGGTGATCCCCTGTGTCCACTGGGCGTCCGAGAGCAGGGCGAGGGCGAGCAGATGAAGGACTTCCGGGTGGTCGGGATGGGTGGCTCGGGCGAGTTCGAGTTGGGCTGCCGCGTCCGGGAACCGGGCCTCCTGAAGGGCAAGTTGGCCGAGGATCAGGCGTGGCTCCACGGCGTCGGGTTGGGAGGTTGCGAGGTCTTTGAGAGCCTGGCTGGCGGCGGCCATGGATCCTTCCAGCATGTGAAACTGGGCTCGGAGAAGCCCGACCTCCAATCCTCGCGGATCGAGTTCTTCCGCGGTCTTCAACCAGTTTCGGGCGTCTTCGATGGCGCGCTCATGGCGGTCGGCAGGCATCCACTCCAGCCGTTGAATCTGGAGATTGGCCCGGGCCACCCAGGCGTCGGCGAGGGTGGGGTCGAGGGCAGTCGCCTGTGTGAAGGACTTGAAGGCCTTGAAGAGACGCTCCGCCGCCATTTCCGCGAGGCCCAGCTGGTAATGGGTCCATGCGTCGGGGATGCGTTTCACGATGCCTTCGAGGGTTGCGGTGCCGAAGCTCGTCTGTCCGCTCTCCACTTGAATCTGGCCCTGGAGCACCTGGAGTGCTGAATCCGTCGCGTTGAGGTCCAGAGCCTTCCGAGCGCTCTCCGCGGCCTGCGCGGTCTGCCCCTGGCGGAGGAGAGCGACGGCCTCCAGGCCCCGTTCCGTTGCACGCAACGCCGCTCCGGAGTGTGGGGTGTCGGTGGAGGCGCGTGGGCGCTTTTCGCCTGTGAAGGGGTTCAGTGCTTCTGTCTCGGAGAGGAGCACGAGCCGGCGATGTTCGAGAGAGACCTTCGCGTAGCGGGCCTCGGTGTCGATGGCGAGGGATGTGGGGGCCTCGATCTGCGCGATGACGAGGGCGAGTCGGCTGATTTCCAGAGAGGTTGCTGCGATCGATTCGTCCTCGAGAGCCTTCGCGAGGTCATCGGCGCTTCGTGGAGTCGTAGGAAGTCCGGCATGTCCGGGTTGGACGATGCGGATCCTTCCGCTGTGGATCCACTCGGAGAGGCGCTCGTGGAGCGGCGTGTCGCTGAGATTCAAGGTGCCCACCAGCGCCGCGACTGCGGTGGTGGGCGTCGATGGACTGCCTGCCGAAACATCTCCAGCGGGAGCTTTCGACTTTCCGGGCGTCGGGCCTTCGTTCGCGGATTTGCGCATCTGCACGAAGGCGAGAATGGCAGCGACGATCAACACGCCAACCAGGAGTGTTCTCCAGGGGATCTCCCGACCTCCAAATTTGCGTAGGCCCCGTCGCGGTTCGGTGGGTAGTTCGTCATCGATCATGCTCATGGGGATCGGGACTTCCGGGCCGTCCTCTTCATTTGACTGCGACATGATTCTCCTCCTCGGTTTGTTCATGATCACGATGCTGGGCGATGATGTCCAGAATGTCCGATCCGAATCTCTCAATCCGCTTTTCACCGAAGCCCTTGATGGCCATCAAGTCGCCTGTCGTCAGGGGGCGGTGGGTGTCCAATTCACGGATCACGGCATTGGAAAAAACCATGTAGCTTTTCCATCGAAGGCGCCTCGCGGCCTTCTTCCGGTAATCTCCGAGGGCGTCTTGAAGGGGGGTCCCCAGCGTCCGTGGCTTGCGGGGGGGGCCTTCACCGGTTTTGGCGCGCACGCGTTTGTCCGGGATCCAGACGGTCGGATACTTCACGCCCTTTCGAACCAGTCGCCCCTCTTCGATCAGTTCTTCGATTCGCCGTTCAGTGGCCTCCTTGCTGATGGATGCGAGTGCCCCGGCGAGGGGCAGCTTCGCGAGTCCGCGTCGTCGAACTTCCTTGGCGCGGCTCCCCCTGAGTGCCAGCGCCACGACGCGTTTTCCCGCGGGTCGCGGAAGAGAGTCGACAAACTGGAGGATGATGGCGCTCTCGTCTCCTTGAAACTGGTGTTCCTGGGCTGCTTTCCGAGCGGCGTTTCGATGCTCGTTTTCCCGCGTGACCGCATCCAGGTGGGCCTGAACGGACTGGGGATCGTCGCAGGCGTCGCACACACCGCAGGGGAGGGCATCGGGTGCCAGTGCGCTCTTGAAATGATCGGCCAGGAGGACCTGACGACATTCGGTGGCGAAGGCCCAGGCGCGCATCGATTCAAAGCCGTTCTCCCGGTGCGCGAGGATTTCCCGGGTCGTGTTCTTCTGGCGCCTCGCGAGCAGGCGGTGGGTGACGATGTCCCCCTCTCCAAAAAACGCCACGCAATCCGCGGGCAGTTCATCTCTTCCGGCGCGCCCTGCCTCCTGATAGTACGCTTCGAGGGTTCCTGGCATCTGGAAGTGAGCGACGAGACGGACGTCCGGGTGGTCGACTCCCATGCCGAACGCGTTCGTTGCGACCAGAACGGGACGCTTGCCCTCATCATAGGATTGTTGCGCGCGATCGCGTTGGAGGGCGGTGCGTCCCGCGTGGTAAATCCCCGCAGGGATGCCTCGGGCTTGAAGTCCGTCGGTGACGGATTGGACCTTCTTTCGAGTGGCGCAGTAGACGATTGCACGGCCATTGCCTCGGGACTCGAGGCCTCGGGATGTGAGCAGTTCTGCGAGGGAATCGAGGCGCTCGGCGTCGCGTCGGACATGGCGTACCGTGAAGCGGAGATTGGGTCGCCGGAAGCTCCCGCGGATGACGTGGGCCTTTCGAATGTGGAGGCGTTGTTGGATGTCCTCGAGAACTTCGGGGGTGGCGGTGGCGGTCACTGCCATCAGGGGGAGCTTCAGCGTTCTCTTGAGATAGCCGAGTTTGCGATAGCTTGGGCGAAAGTCATGGCCCCATTGGCTGATGCAATGGGCCTCGTCGATCACGGCGAAGGAGATCGTGAGTTCCTTCAGCAGTTTCCGGAAGGCGGAATTGGCGACTCGCTCCGGAGAGACATAGAGGAGCGCCAGCCGGTCGGCGCGCACCTCTCGCCACACGGCACGGAACTCCTCGATGTCCTGGCTGCTGTTGAGAAACGCCGCGGGAATCCCCTTGGCTTTCAAGCTTTCCACCTGATCCTTCATCAATGCGATGAGCGGGGAGACGACCAGGGCGAGTCCTTGCTCCCGATCCGCTTCAATCAATGCGGGGATCTGGTAGCAGAGCGACTTTCCTCCCCCTGTCGGCATGATCACGATCGTATCCTCCCCGTTGCACAGACGCGTGATGGCATCGAGCTGTCCGGGGCGATAGCGCGCATGTCCGAAGCGCTCCTTCAGGAGTGTATGCAGTGGATCGGGGGTCGCATGGGTCACGTCTTCACCGGGGAGAAGGTTCCCCGCAAGGGTAGCAAAGGGGATCCATCCCTCTCAAGCCACCTCGCTCTTCTTGTGAATTTGGAAGAAAACCCCATCGAATCGGGTGCTTGACACCCCATCTGGCTCCTCGTAGGGTACCGGCGCTGAAGGTGGGAGAGCATGCTTGAGACAGTTGCCCAGGGATTCCGGACCGCGAAGAACCGCTTGCAGGGGTTTCGTGAACTCAATGAAACCAACATTGAGGATGCGCTCAAGGACATCCGGACGTCTTTGCTCGAGGCGGACGTCGAGTTCCATGTTGCCAAGCGTTTTCTTGAGAGCGTCAAGGAGCAGGCCCTCGGCGAGTTGATCGCTACCCGCATCTCGCATGACGGGGAGAAGCTCACGGCGACCCCGGGCGAACACTTCATCAAGATCTGTCACGATGCTCTTGAAGCGCTGATGGGACCTGCGGACACCGACCTCACCTATGCCGCGACAGGCATCACCAAGATCATGATGGTGGGGCTTCAGGGTTCGGGAAAGACGACCACGGCAGGGAAGCTGGCGCGTCTTCTGGGCGCGGAGAAGGATCGCCGGGTGTGTCTGGTCGCCGCCGACATCTACCGCCCTGCAGCCGTGGAGCAGCTCAAGGTGCTTGGCGAGCGGCTCGGGATCCCCGTCTATCATCGCCCGGACACCAGCCCCGACGACATGTGCGCCGCCGCGATCCCGTTTGCCCGGGAGCAGGGCTGCGATACGGTCATCTTTGATACTGCGGGCCGACTCGCCGTCGATACGCCGCTGATGGAGGAGCTGGAGCGCATCCAGTCCCGAACCCAGCCCGACAACATCCTCTTTGTCTGCGATTCGATGATCGGACAGGATGCGGTGCGAACAGCGAACGAATTCCACCGGCGTCTCGCGTTCGATGGGGTGGTCCTGACGAAGATGGATGGCGACGCCCGTGGGGGTGCAGCTCTGTCCATCAAGGAGGTCACGGGGCGTCCCATCAAGTTCCTGGGAATGGGAGAGGGCCTGGACAAGCTCGAAGAGTTTCGTCCGGACGGCCTCGCGGATCGGATTCTGGGCTTCGGGGACATCGTCGGCCTGGTGAAGGACTTCGAAGAGGTCGTTGACGAGAAGAAGGCCGAAGAGGACGCGAAGAAGCTGCTGAGCGGCGACTTCGACATGAACACCTTCCTCGATCAGATCAAGACGATTCAGAAGATGGGCTCTCTCAAGGATCTGATGGCCAAGATGCCCGGGATGGCGGATGCGATCCCGGAGGGTGCGAATCTCGACGACTCGGAGCTCGTGAAGATCGAGGCGATGATTTCCTCGATGACGAACTCGGAGCGGGAAGCTCCGGCCATCATCGATTCGAGTCGAGCCAACCGCATTGGTCGGGGATCGGGTCGAAGCCCAGATGAGGTGCAGAGCCTGGTGACCCGATTCGACGGCATGCGCCAGATGATGGGGCAGATCGGGAAGTCGCCGGGTCTTCTGGGACGGCTTCCTGGCATGCGCCAACTCGGTCAGTTGAAGGCGATGAAGGGAATGGGCGGCATGGGCGATCTCTTCGGCGACATGTCGGGGGGCATGGGCGGCGGCGTGAGCAAGTCGGCGTTGTTGCGTCAGGCGAAGCAGCTGCGACAGGCGGGTCAACCCCTTCCGAAGGAGTTGCAGGAGGCCCTGGCTCAAGCGGGAGTGGGAAGCGGAGGCCGTGCCACCTTCACAGCGATGGTGGACCCGGCCATCAAGAAAGAGCGGCGAAAGAAGCAGAAGCAGGCCCGATCTCAGCGGAAGAAGTCGCGCCGCCGGAAATAGTCCGACCGGTCGCTGCGTTGCAGGAACCGGAGGGAGTGAACCCATGAATCAGCGTACAATCATTGCCATCGTGTTGGTGTTCGCGGGGCTGGGAGCGGCATCTGCGCACGCTCAGATGCCGCGGGACCTGCACCATCAGCGCATACTCAAGCACTTGATGAGCCCGGTGAAACAGTCCACTTCGCGAGAATGGCGCAGGATGGGACCGGTCGGCGACACCAATGAGATGCTGCTGGGCCATGTCTACAATATCGACATGTCGGATCTCATCCGCTTGCGCTCGGTCCAGGCGATGGCCTTCTTCCCGACCAAGCGAACCCAGCAGTTTCTCTGGCAGGTGGTCTATGATCGGGACCTTCCCGACAGCTTCAAGCGAATGGCCCTGACCAGTCTCGGTGGCGCGTTTCAGGAGACGGTGATGCCGGAACTCGCCCGGTTCTTGAAGAAGGAGAGCCTTCCGTTGCGAGCGGGTGCCATCGCGGGACTCGGGCTGATGCGGGATGCCCGGGTACGAGGGATCCTCGAGGGCCACCTTCCGTTGGAGACGGACATCGATCTTCGGATGGCGTGCGAGCGGGCGATTGGTCAGGTGGCCGAGTGGGAGAAGACGGAAGAGAGGAAGCGGCTGGAGAGCCTGCGAGCCGTGGATGCGCCTGTGAAAGAGGAGACTCCATGAGACTTGTAGGCACCCATGTCGCGCTGGTGACGCCGTTCAAGGGCGGCGCCGTGGACGAAGACGCCTTTCGTGGCCTGATCGATCATGTGATCGAGGGGGGCGTGGAGGGCATTGTTCCCTGCGGTACGACCGGAGAGACGCCCACGTTGTCCAGGACCGAAATTGCCCGGGTCATCTCGATCGCGGTCGAGCAGGCCGCAGGGCGTGTGACCGTGATCGCGGGT
>CAVOCR010000085.1:0-7042 GCA_963694245.1 Myxococcota bacterium | reverse complement strand
TCGATCGCGCGGCCATGGAATTCATCCGAGCCCCCGAACAATTCGAAATCGTGGTCACAAGCAATCTCTTCGGAGACATCCTGAGTGACCTGGCGGCGATGCTCGCGGGAGGACTGGGACTGGCCGCCAGCGCCAACATCAATCCCGGGAAGATGGTGCTGTGTGAGCCCGTCCACGGCTCCGCGCCACCGATGGCGGGCAAAGGCGTCGCCAACCCCATGGCGGCAGCAATGTCCGCTGCGCTCCTTCTCGAATACCTCGGGCACCAAGAGGCGGGGAATGCCATCGAGAAAAGCGTCCGAACCGCGATCCAGGAAGGTCAAACCACCTCGGACCTGGGCGGAACGCTATCCACCAGCCAGGTCGGAGACTTCCTGCTGAAATCGCTCGCTTGAGCCGCCCTCCCATCATCCGAGAGCACAGGAGAACTGAAAACATGAATTCCAACGTCGTCATCGTCGCCGCAAAGCGCACTCCTTTCACGTCCTTCGGGGGCAGCCTGAAGGACCTCAGCGCCAACGATCTGGGCGCCGCCTGCGCACGCAGCACGATTTCCATGGCGGGAATCGATCCCGCCGACATCGACCATGTGGTCTTCGGGAACGTGATGCAGACAAGCGGAGACGCCATCTACCACGCCCGCCACGTGGCCTTGAAAGCCGGACTCCCAAACGAGGTCCCCGGGCTCACCGTGAACCGCCTCTGTGGATCCGGATTCCAGGCCATCGTGACCGCCGCTCAGCAGATCCTGCTCGGCGACTCCACGGTGGTGCTTGCCGGAGGCGCCGAATCCATGAGCCAGGCGCCCCACGTGATCCGAGGCGCCCGCTGGGGGCTTCGACTGGGGCAGGCTCCCATGACCGATTCACTCTGGGAAGGGTTGACCGATACGTTCTGCAAGCTCCCGATGGCGCTCACCGCCGAAAATCTCGCGGAGCAATACGGCATCGATCGGGAAGCCTGTGATGCCTATGCGCTCCGAAGTCATCAGGCCTGGGCAGCCGCCCAGGAAGCGGGAATCCTTGCCAACGAAATCGCCGCCGTGACGCGTACGGATCGGAAGGGCCGGGAGACCCGTGTCGAGCGAGACGAGTGTCCCCGTCCGGATTCCAGCATCGAGTCGCTTTCCAAACTGCGAACGGTCTTCAAGAAAGACGGTGTTGTCACCGCAGGAAACGCATCGGAGATCACCGATGGCGCCTCCGCGGTCCTCGTCATGACGGAAGAGGAGGCGACCCGCCGTGGCCTCACGCCGATGGCCCGCATCGTGAGCTGGGGCATTGTCGGAGTGGATCCGAGCATCATGGGAATCGGTCCGGTGGAAGCGACCCGTCAGGCTCTCCAGAAAGGGGGAGTCAGTCTCCAGGACATGGACCTCGTGGAGGTCAATGAAGCCTTTGCGCCCCAGTACCTCGCGGTGGAGAAAGAACTCGAACTGGACCGGGACCGCACCAACCTCTGCGGCGGAGCCATCTCGATCGGACACCCCCTCGGTGCGAGCGGGGCCCGCATCACGGGACACATGGCCCACCGTCTTCAAACAACAGACGCACGATATGCCGTTGGCAGCGCCTGCATTGGGGGCGGCCAGGGTATCGCGATCGTCCTCGAGAGCAACTGACTCGACACCGTGACCACCCCCACTCCCGGGATCATCGCCGCGGGACATCCCGCGACCGCCGAGGCGGGGCGCATCGCCCTGGAAGCAGGCGGAAACGCCGTCGATGCGGCGGTCGCCGCCTCGTTTGCCTCGTTCATCGCCGAGTCCCTTCTGACCGACATCGGTGGCGGAGGATACCTTCTCGTCGCCGGCGATCGTGCACCCCAGGTCTATGACTTCTTCGCGCGCATGCCGGGTCGCAACGGACGAGCTGGCGAGTTCGATCTTCGTGCGGTGCCCATCGATTTCGGAGGAACGATCCAGCATTTCCACGCGGGACTGGGGAGCGCGGCGGTGCCCGGAAACGTCCATGGACTCTGCACCGCCCACCGACGAGAGGGCCGCATTCCGCTTCGGGAAGTCCTCGCACCCGCCATCGCCCTGGCGCGAGAGGGCGTTCCCTTCAACCCGAGCATGGCGGAGTGCCTGGATGTGATCGCCCCGATCTTCGAATTGACGAGCGACCTGGCTGAACGCATCGCGCCCGGAGGGACGCGGCTCGCTCCAGGGGCCCCCCTCAAGATTCCGCATCTGGGAGAACTCCTGGAGGCCATCTCCCGAGAGGGCGCTCCAGCCTTTTATGCAGGCGACATCGCGAGCCGCATCGTTCAGCACTGTACGGAGCAGGGGGGGAGAATCACCCCAGCGGATCTGAGACACTACTCCACAGTGGTCCGACCAGCCCTCACGCGCCGTCTGGGGAGCGCTCTCCTGCATCTCAACGCCGCGCCCTCGCCGGCCGGACCACTCATTGGGCTCGCCGCCGGGCTTCTGGATTCCCTGTCTCCCTCCGACAGAGCGAACCCCGGGAAGCTTCTCGCGGTGTTTCATGCCGCGGGCCGGGCTCGCACTGAACTGGTTCACCGACTCGGATTCAACGGGGACTGGGTCGAATCGCTCACGCTTCCCGAGACGCTGACGCGGGCGCGACAGTTCCTGGCGGAAGCGACAGGACTGCCCCTCGAACCGACTGCCACGCCATCACGCGGGAGCACCACGCACATCAGCGTGGTCGATGGCGAGGGAATGGCCGCGAGCGTAACGACCAGCAACGGCGAGGGATCGGGAATTCTGATCCCGGGAACCGGGATCCACCTCAACAACATGCTGGGAGAGGAAGACGTCAATCCCGACGGCATCGGACACATGGAGCCCGGAACTTCTCTGGCCTCGATGATGTGTCCCATGGTGCTGGATCATGCGGGAACCCGGACGGCGCTGGGTTCCGGGGGGTCGAATCGAATCCGAACGGCGCTCGTACAGGTGGTTCTGCACATGCTCGGAGACTCCGGCGATCTCGCCCAGGCCATCGAAGCGCCTCGAATCCATCCAGACGGGGATCTGGTGCATCTCGAGCCCGGATTCACCGACGCGGATCTCGCAGCGCTCCGCCTCCAAAACTCCACTCTCGAAAGCTGGAAGCACAAGCATCTCTATTTTGGAGGAGTGCATGGCGCGCAGCGAAGCGCAACGGGCACATTGACTGGCCACGGCGACTCACGGCGCGGCGGAACCACCGACTCGGTCCATGCCCGCTGAGCGCCCCCCCTGTCGCGCCGACTCCAGACGTAGCTGAAGACAGCCCCGTGGTCTTGACTTGCCCAAGTTTCTTCCACTAGTTTGAGTCGCCCGTGCGCGATGCTGTGCGGCCTCCTGGACCGCAAACTCATCCCGCTCCTCGGGCAGTGGATTTCATGATCGCCTGGCTCCTCGTCATCGTCACGCTCTCTGGACTCGGGATTGCCATCGAGTACCAGTTCGCAGCGCTTCCGACAGAGATGAGCTATCACGTGATGACTGCGCTTCAGCTCGTGGCGATTCTCCTCGCCGTCCTTCTCATCTTCGGGTTCGTCTCATCACTCGCGATCCGCGGGATCGGTCGACTCATTCGCCCGCGTCTCCTCCGAAGCTACACCCTCTTCCTGGGATGGAACCTGCTGCGCTCCCAGCAGACCACCGTGACCTGGCGTTTTCGCATCGGGCGATGGCTCGACTCCTTCCTCCCTTCCGAGGAACGACTGAAAGTGGACGGGGCGTGGACTGCGCTGGCAGGATCCGGGGCATTGGCCGCGGTGAACCTCCTTCCGAAATGGCTTCCTCCCACGACCACCGGAGGGGAGGCCTTCCTCGACTTCCTGTGCCTCAGCGCTGCCGGAATCGGGGTCCTGTGCATGCTCCGTACTCTCCTCGTGGGCGCCGCTCTTGTGGGGTTCATCACTCGGCAAGGGCCCATCCAGGGGGACCCGCCGAATCGACAACGAATCGCCGTGACGCTGCCCAACTTCATCTCCATGGTGGGCGTGGGAATCGGCGTATGGGCGCTCATCATGGTCATGAGCGTGATGAGCGGATTTGAGAAGGATCTTCGGAGCAAGATCCTCGCGACAAACGCGCATGTGCTCGTCACTCCCGGAAAAGACATCCTCCCAGAGGACGTCCCCACGGCGAACGGGTTCACGGACCTCCTCCGTGATATTGACGGGGTGACCACCGTCTCCCCGTTTCTGGAAGAAGAGGCGATGATTTCGAGCCCCTTCAACACCAGCGTCAACCTCACCATCCGCGGTATTGAACCGAACGGGGGAACCGCGAAGGAACTCGCCACCAAGTTGATGCTGGGGGACATGGAGGCGTTGGCCACTCCGGCGCCTCGCGCCCCATTGAAACCCACGCAAGACCTCTCCTCCACCCACTTTCCCGGCGATGGGGATCTGGTCATGCCGCCCATGCCCTCCCCGGGCAATCATTCAAGCGCCACGACCCCCGCCCCATCCGAAGGCGTCGTCCTCGGAAGTGAACTCGCGGACAGCCTGCGGGTCTCCATGGGCAGTGAGGTCCGCCTCATCTCCATGGACGGCGAGATCGGTCCGACTGGAATCCGTCCGAGAGCACGAACATTCCGGGTGATCGGCATCTTCCAAACGGGAATGTACGAATTCGATTTGAAGCTCGCCTACATTTCGCGAAGTGCCGCGCAGCGATTTTTCCGCTCCCCTCTGGAGGCCAACCGCGTCGAGGTGCGGCTCAGTGACCCGTCCAACCCCAGAACCACAACACATCGAATCGCTCAAAATCTCCCCGAAGGCATGCTGGTTCAGGACTGGCAGGAGCTCAATCGCAACCTCTTCTCTGCACTCAAGCTTGAGAAGATCGCCATGTTTCTTGTATTGGGGTTCATCGTTCTGGTTGCGAGCTTCAACATTCTGGCGTCGCTCGCAATGCTCATTCAGGAAAAGGCGAAGGAGATCGCCATCCTGAAATCCATGGGCGCGACGAACCAGGGTGTCATGGGAGTGTTCTTGATGCTTGGCCTCTTTCTCGGACTCATCGGCGCCTTTTGCGGGACACTCCTCGGCGTGGCCTGCTGTGTCCTGATTGAGACGGTGGGCGTACCGCTTCCCGCCGAATACTACATCCCGACGATCCCCGTGGACATCCACACCACGGAAGTCGCGGCGGCCGCTTTCTCCGCCCTCTTGATCTGTTTGATCGCGACGCTCTATCCCTCGATCGCCGCGTCGCGACTCCACCCAGTGGAGGGATTGCGCAATGAATGATGCTCCCCTGGTGGAGGTCCGCGGACTCTCCAAGACCTACGTGATGCCCGAGCGCTCCTTGACCGTTCTGGATTCGGTCGATCTCACCATCGGCAAAGCCGAGATGATCTCGCTGGAAGGACAGTCCGGCGTGGGGAAGAGCACATTCCTCCATCTCCTCGGCACCCTGGACACTCCAACGACCGGCAGCATCCATTTTGAAGGACGCGATGTCCTGACCATGCCGCCGACCGAGCTCGCACACTTCCGGAACCGCGCCATCGGGTTCATCTTCCAGTTCCATCACCTGCTTCCCGAATTCACGGCGCTGGAAAACGTGATGATGCCCGCACTCATTGGGCGAATCTCCGGGGCCGAAGCGGAAAAGATGGCAGCGCACCTCCTGGACCGTGTGGGACTCGGTGATCGTATCCATCACCGCCCTTCGGAGCTCTCCGGCGGAGAACAGCAGCGGGTCGCAATCGCCCGGGCGCTGATGCGATCACCACGCCTGGTGCTCGCGGACGAACCCACGGGGAATCTGGACCAGTACACCAGCCAGGAGATTCACCAGCTTCTCGTGGAACTCAATGAAGAAACAGGAATCACCTTCCTGATCGCGACCCACAACCATGCTCTTGCCTCCCGAATGAAGCGCCATCTCCGAGTCGAATCCTCACGCATCATCGAGACGCCGACAGCGGGAGGTCCTGCATGATGAGGACATTCCCGCGCCATGCCGCTCTCCTGGTCCTCCTCCTCGGCTGCGCGCTCTCAAGTGCACAGCCCACGGATGCCCACGCCCAGGAAAGCCCAGCACTGGACATGAACAGCGCGACGATCGCCGACATTCGAGTCGATGGCCTCCTCCGGGTCACGGCACCGAGTGTTCTCGGACACATCCGACATTCACTGGGCGCGATCGACCGCGCCATGGTCAGTGAAGACATCAAGCGAATCCACCGCTCGGGATTCTTTGAAGATGTCACGGCCGTCCTGGAGTTCACCCAGGACCGGGTGGTGCTGGTCTACCGGGTCGTCGAGCGTCCCACCATCGACAAGATTCGCTATGAGGGGCTGGATGCCCTCGACGAGGAGAAGCTCGAAGAGGTCGTCGATCTCCGTCAATACGCCATCCTGTCCACGACCGAGATTCAACGGAACATTCAGAAGATTCGAGACCTCTACATCGACGAGGGGCATTACCTCGCCAACGTCAACTACCGACTGGAAGAGCGCACTGGACGGCTCGTGGACGTGATCTTCGAAGTGCAGGAAGGCGACAAGGTTCGGGTTCGGACCGTCACCATTCTGGGCAACAAGAACCTGGACGACGCCACGCTCAAATCCCGGATTTTCACCCGGGAGGACGAGCTGCTCGGGTTCATGAACCAGGCCGGGTCCTACAAGGAGCAGATGTTCCGACAGGACATTGAGCGGCTCCGATTCGCCTATCAGGACGCGGGATTCATCAACGTCCGTGTCGATGAGCCGGTCATCACGCTGAGTCCTGACAAGCGAAGCATGCACATCACCTTCCACATCACGGAGGGAGACCGCTTCAATGTCGGAACGGTCGATGTCCGCGGAGATCTTCTCACCTCCAGAGAAGAGCACCTGGAGAGCCTCCAGCTGAAAGAGGGAGACGTCTTCCGGCGCTCCCTCGTGATGGACGACTCCATCGCGTTGGCCGACCGGTACAAGAACGAGGGCTATGCCCACGTCAACGTCTCCAACGCCACCCGCGTCGACGACGAACTCAAGACACTCGACTTCGCCTACGTCATCAACAAGGGGGACCTGGTTCATTTCCGGTTCATCCACTTCCAGGGAAACAACAAGACCC
>CAVOCR010000084.1:0-7131 GCA_963694245.1 Myxococcota bacterium | reverse complement strand
TCATTCGCAGAAGCGATGCGGCGAACGCTGGGAAGGAAGCGGAAGCCGCTGAGGACGCGACAGAAACGCTCGCGGCCTCCTAGCGAACCCGCGGTCCATCTCCCCCGAGTCCTCCATTCCCCTGCCGGGAGAGAGCCCTCTCACACGAGGATGGGCACACCATGGTCATTCTGATCGGTGAGAATTTCAAAAGCCGCACCATGACTTGAGGTCAGCTGAAAGGCTTTCTTGCCACGTCGCTCCACGATCAATTCGCAGCGGGCGATCTTGCTGTTGAGACAGTAGTTCTGACCGCCGGGAGGATTCCGGTACGTCAACCCGACGAAGTCATGGATGTCCGCTTGAATCCGTCCCCGAATCCGCCATTTGGAGTCCTCGACATGAAAGCGCCAGTCGAGCCCGTCCAGGCCTGCTCGTGCGCGCATCGCTCGCATCAGTCCATTGATCCTGATCTCGCGATCTCCCTGACGCAGGACCAGAATCGTGAACTGAGGAGACCAGACCGGCCCCAGACGAACCCGTGCGGTGGCGACCTCGAGGAACGCGTCGGGATACTCTTCAAACCCCGCGACCTGGCCCCATGCATAACGATCCGTGTGACGTGAGCCCCAATTATGGTTCTGACTCCCCTGCCAGCCATCGACTGGACAGGAGACCCCGTCGACTACAAGAGCCCCCGAAAACACCGCATTCGGACGGGGAACCACGGATTTCGCCTTCGGAAATCCACTCGAATAACGCTCCCTGGAAAGCAAGAGCAGCGGGTCGCCCCCCCCCGTGTACTGAAGATCCCAGGAGATCGCATGGCCGCCGAGTTCCGCTTTTCCATTCAACGAACCATCGACAAGGCTGGCATCGCCGACACGTACTGAGAGTCCCCTCGGGGCGAAATGACACTCGCTGAAGGGAAGTTCGGTTCGAACCGCCACGGTCTTCTTTCGATCCCCATCAAACCAGATGGCCCAGATCTGACCGACCGCGGCCTCCGGGTCCCCCTTCGGCGCAAACACCGTGTACCGAATCCAGAAGGCGAGCGGACGGGTGGGGTGATTTCCCCGCAGGAAATAGCTCTCGTAGAATCCACCACGATGCGACGAATCGTAACGACTCCCATTCCATGGATCTCGCTCGGTCAATGTGATTGCTCCCCGCGACAACCATGCCACGGCCATAAAAAAAAAGGGAGCCCCGTTCCAATCAATGAAACGGGACTCCCTGAATCGTCTTCCCGGGAGAGAGATCGGGAAACGATGAGAGCGCTCCAGGCCTGTGGAGCGCTCTCGGGGACTGAACTACTCCTGCCGTGCACGCGCCTGGCGACGAAGTGTCGCGAGACCGAGAAGCAAGAAGAGCAAGGTCATGCCTGCACCCAGGGGGCTGTTCAGCGCACTGCATCCTCCCGAGCTCGGATTCGTGATCTTCGAGAGATCCTGATCCACCGGCGCTCCTGGAACATCCACTGCATTGGCAGGCAGCATCGCCAGCTGGGCATCCACCCATTCCACATCGTCGGGACGAACAATTCGGGGACCCGCCGTCGCGCTCAGCAGCTCGATGGTCGCCGCCGAGGGCTCTCCGCTGAGATCCGTCGGCTCATTGACCTCCTGTCCATTGAGCATCCAGGTTGGCAACTCAGGGACAAAGGTCTCGCCGTTCTCGAGCTCAATCATCACCGAGACCGCTCCGCTCTCGTCACACGTGGTGTAGAGAGTGGCCGAATGATTGTTGCTCACGTCATCCATGCCGGCCTTGAACTCGAAAATCGGGTCCCGGTTCATCTCCTCGGGAGAGACCGTCGTGTAGAGGCGGGTCAGGTAGGGGCTGGAGTCGAACATCTCCTGCACGTCCTTCGTTGGATTGACGATCTTGTCCATCAAAGCAGCCGTGAATGCCTCCCCGTCGAAGTCGAGAGCGGCGTACTCCTCGGTGTAGTCCCAGGGCCAGTTGTAGAAGTTCTGCGCATCCACACCCTCGGGCGCCGGCATGAACTCTTGAAGCAGACCCAGGAGCTCCTGGGAGCCTGAGAAGTGACTCTGAAGCTTCTCCATGTAATCCGCTGCACTCGTGATTCCAGCAAAGTCCTCCTCCACAGTGTCCCACTGACCGCTGTAGACCTGGTTCTTCATGAAATCAGTCGAGCCTGCGTACTCCGTCGTGAACGCGTGACCTGAGCCCTCATCGACCGCCTGGGTCAGGAGATCGTTGTAATTGGCTCCGTTGTTGAACCAGTCGATCTTCTTCTCATTCACCGTCACATGCAGCCAGTTGCTCGGAATCATTCGCTCGTTTCCGAGAGTCCACACCTTGACCGGCATGTCCGGCGTCGCTGCAATCTGCGTCAGCACGAGAGGCACGCAGGGGCTTGCTTCCTTGAAATCCAATACGAGGGGCGCGATATCACCCGCGGCCTTGTCGCTTTGAAGCTTCAACGCGACGAAGAACATCTCCTGCTCAACGTAATGCTCGATCAGCGGGGTCGACTCCTCTGGCTGGTCGTAATCATTCTCGTTCAACCACGCGACCAGAGCGCCCGCGTCCGTCGCTGTCAGAATCGTATAGTTGTACGGTCCGACCGCGCTCTGTTCCAGAACCGTCACAGGAGCCGGTCCACCCTCGTCCCCACCGGTTGCTCCCCCGCCGTCGGAATCCCCCGACGCGAAGGATTCCTCCATGCCCCAGCCCCAGATGCCGCACTGATCGGAGCCAAACGCGTTCTCAAGATTGAAAGTCGGTCGGGTCAACTGATCAAGACGCGTGAACACGATGTCGGTACCGACACCCACTTCCGGCTGACTCGCCACGGGAACAACCCACGCAAAGTCTTCCGCTTCACCCTGATAGAAGATCCGGATGTAAGCCCGGATATCGTCCTCATCCACCTGGAAGAGAATCTGCTCACCCGACTGCTCGATGGGGATGTTGTTGCAGAAAAATCCGCCACACGCCTGAGCGGGGCTTTCAAAACCGAGAAGGGATGCTGCCGCGATCGCAGCTCCAAGCATGAGATGTGTCATCTGATGCCATCGAAAATTAACAATCATGTCCATTTCTCCTAATTCAACGTTGGCTCTGGCCCAAATTCTGTTCCCTGATATTGCACGGATGATGCCAAAACACAACCCGTTGAAATCATGGGGAAAGTGATTTTTCGGAGATGATCATTGTGTAGATTATTTTCACATTGACGTGATTTGGATCACATTCGAGGGCTTCTCGCAGGAGGTCGCGGCGCAGAGTGTGAAGGGAGTGTTCGTGTCGGGAACGGTGATGTAGCCGGGCTCGTCTCCTCCCGTCGCGACTGCGAATCCCTCGAGGTTCTTCATGAAGGTCGGCTGAAAAGTGACACAGACGTCGTCTCCGACGTTCTCAATCGCCACACCATCCGTGCAGCAGTCGTACCATTTCCATGCAAAGTAGCCCTCGTCGAGATCAATGGTGTCCTGCGAGTGTCCGTCATCATCCTGCGCGGCGATGGTCCCCTGGTCGAGCCCCTCGACGTTCATCACCAGGCGGCCCCCCGAACCATCGTCGATCGCGTCATTGACCATCACGAGGCTCAGGACATCGTTGGGATCGCGGTAGAGCATGACCACCGCGTGATCAGGGAGTTCCCACCCGGTATCTGCGCTCCAGGGATTCACATCGTCGTAGCCATAGAAGTCCGCGACATCCGTCTCCCCCTCAATCGGCGCGACCTTCTGCCGCCAGTTGCCCTGGGTCACGGTGTAGATCGGCGTGAAGTCCTCATCCACCTCGCCATCACAATCATCATCCACGCCATCACAATCCGCGTCGTCCTCCGCCGGTTGTCCGGGCGTGCAGTGATCCATCACCTCCCCGTCATGGCACACACTTCGCGCCCGGGCCTTGCACGCGCCCGTCCCGCAGTAAACGGTCTCCGTGACATAATCCTCATCGACCTCCCCATCACAATCGGCGTCCATGCCATCGCAGACTGCGTCCGTGGCTGCCGGAACTCCGGGCTCACAGGTATCGAACTCCGCCCCAGCATCACAGACCCGCTCACCCATCGCGCCACAGGCACCCACACCGCACGACGTCGACACGGGGATGTAGTCCTCATCCACTCCGCCATCACAATCGTTGTCCACCCCATCGCAGCTCATGTCATCGAGGGCGGGAACACCGGCCTCGCACGTATCCACTTCCGAGCCGTCCTGACAGACCCATGAGCCATGGGCGAAGCATGCACCCACGCCACAGCTCGTCTGCTGCGGGGCATGGTCCTCATCCACTTCTCCATCACAATCATTGTCGAGTCCATCACAGCTCATGTCGGACGACTCGGAGGGAAGACCCGGTTCACAGGTATCCACTTCCATCCCGTCCTCACAGAGGATGGCGCCCTTTCGAGTGCAAAGGCCCTCTCCGCATTTCACGCCCTGGACGAGATACTCCTCATCGATCTCTCCATCGCAATCATCGTCCACTCCATCGCAGGTCGCATCCGACGCGCTGGGAGCGCCCGACTCACAGAGAGCCATTTCGACGCCATCGACACACACGGTCTCACCGACAGCCGCGCACGCCCCGACTCCGCATGCAATCGGCATCGCCTCGACGTCTTCATCGATTTCCCCATCACAGTCATCGTCGACGCCATCACAGGTCACATCCGCATCCGCGACTGCCTCACAGGGCTCCTCGCAGGTGGACTCCAGACAAATCGTGAACGCCTCGACTCCAGGAAGCACCGCGGCTCCGTCTTCACTCCCTGCGAGTGCAAATCCCACAATCCCGTTGATCTTCGTGGGCGTCACCGTCACACAGGACCCGGGCTCCAGTCCCGACAAGGCAATGCCATCCGTGCAGCAGCCGCCCCATTTCCAGGAGAAGTCCCCGGACTCGAGGTCATAGCTGTCCATGTTGTGCGTGGGATCGTCCGCCGCCGCGATGGTCAGCTCCTCAGCCCCGTCCAGGTGAAGACCCAGTCGTCCGCCACTCCCATCTCCCGCGATGTCGTGGATCATCACCAGTGACGCCACTCCCTCGGGATCCACGTGAATCAGCGACACCGAGTGGTCCGACATCTCATGACCCGTCGCCGCGCTCCACTGCTCCACAGCGCCATAGGCGTAGAAGCCTGCGGCATCGGTCTCCGTCTTCACCACCGGAGCGGAAGCCGTCCATTCTCCCTGGGAGACGGTGGCCACCAGTCCGCAGCAATCCTCATCGATCTCTCCATCGCAATCGTCATCGGCGCCATTGCAGCTCGCATCGTCCGAGGCGGCCTCACCCGCTTCGCAGCTGTCCTGCTCCACTCCATCCACGCAGCTGATCTCGCCAGAAGCCCCGCACGCGCCCAGACCGCAACTGCTGGCATGCACGCCGAAGTCCTCGTCCACATCTCCATCGCAGTCATCATCCACGCCATCACAGGTCACATCCTCTGGGGAGGTCGCCACACACACCGGGAGGAGCTCGCCTCCAGCGCATGTCATCGGTTCCGCGATGGGACAGGCCTCCGCACCGCAGAGGCCCAGTTCACACTCGCCGCCATTGTCGGCACATGCCGTGACGCAATGGGCATCCCATTGAACCGCGCAGCAGTAGGGATCCTCGTCGCAGACAGCCGCTTCACATTCACAGTCCACACATCCCGGACCCTCCGCAGCCTCACACCCGTCGGGAGAACCCGTGCTGCACAATCCGTCCAGAATCTCGTCGCACTGCTGAACACACAAACCATCCCACTGCACGTCGCAGCACCAGGCATCCTGCTCACAGACTTCGGTCTCACAGACGCATCCATCACAGCCTGGGCCAGCGTTGGGCAGGCATCCCGTGGGTTCGATGACACAGTCCTCACACAGCTCCGGCGTGAAATCCTCGTCGAGGCTTCCGTCACAATCATCATCCACGCCATCACAGGTGGGATCATCGAGAGCCGGAACTCCGGGAGCGCAGGTGTTCACAATGGCTCCGCCCTCGCATGCCCAGTCCCCTGCAGAACCACATGCGCCCACTCCGCACTCGGTGGAGCCGATGGAGAAGTCCTCGTCCGCCTGCCCGTCGCAGTCATCGTCCACGTCATCGCAGTTCGCATCCATCGTATCGATGGGCTCTCCCGCGGCGCAGTCATCCAGAGTCTTCCCATCCACACAGCTCGTGAATCCCGTGGACGCACACACTCCCTGCCCACAATTCGTCTCCACGGGGGCGTAGTCCTCGTCGACCTCCCCATCGCAATCGTCGTCGATGCCATTGCACAGCGTGTCCAGGGCCGCAGGCTCCGGAGCGTCGCAGGTATCGAAGAACTCTCCATCCTGGCAGGTGATCTGACCCGTGGAGACGCATTTCCCGACCGTCCCGCAGCTCGTCAAAGGCCCCTCGAAGTCATCGTCGGCCTTTCCGTCACAATCGTCATCCACCCCATCGCACTGATCGTCAATGGCAGCGAGAGGCGTGCCGGGCGTGCAGGAATCCATCGTGACGCCCTCCAGGCAACTCGTGATGCCAATGGCGCCACACACACCCTCTCCACAGGCCGTCACCACAGGGACATGATCCTCGTCCGTCGCGCCATCACAATCATCGTCCACGCCGTTGCAGGACGTGTCCGCAGAGGCTGGGCTCGGCGCGTTGCAGGTGTCCACCACCGCCCCCGCGCTGCAGATCAGCTTTCCAGCATCCACACATTTGCCGATCGTTCCGCAGCTCGTCGGCATGGACACGTAGTCCTCATCCGCTTCCCCATCACAGTCATCGTCGACGCCATCACACTGATCATCGATGGATGCAAGAGGCGCGTTCGGAGCACAGTCGTTGAGGACCACGCCCTCCGAGCAGATCGTCGTTCCTGCTGCGATGCAGGCCCCGGTCCCACAGGTGATCTCCTGGGGCTGGTAGTCCTCATCGATCTCGCCATCGCAATCGTCATCCTGTCCATTGCAGGAGGTATCCGCCTCCGCGGGGTCGGGAGCCTCACAGCTGTCGACGATCACGCCTTCCTCACACGTCCATGCGCCCACGCCGACGCACTTCCCGATCGTTCCGCAGGTGGTCACCTCGCCGACATGATCCTCGTCCGCTTCTCCATCGCAGTCATCATCGATCCCGTCGCATTGGTCATCGATGGAGCCGAGAGGAGCGCCCGCGACACAATCGCTC
>CAVOCR010000083.1:0-7360 GCA_963694245.1 Myxococcota bacterium | reverse complement strand
GCGGTACCGAGACTTCAGAAGACGCCGAGACCGGCGACGTCGAGACAACCGAGGCGCAAGTCGTCCTCAACGAAATCGTGGCGGACAATCCCCACGGCGCAGACTGGATCGAACTCCACAATGCGGGAGAGAATGCCGTGAGTCTCAGCGGATGGGCTCTCACCGACAGTGATCCCGAGCATCTCGAATCCCTCCCAGCCACCCTCAGCATTCCTTCAGGAGGTCACGTCGTGCTGGTCAAGGGAACCGACTTCGCGTTCGGCATCGGAAAAGAAGACACCGTGAAGCTCATTGGCGCCGGAGGACTCGTCGCCGACGAGACCACATGGTTGGATGGAGAGGTCATCGAAGGCACAAGCTGGGGACGATTTCCGAATGGAACCGGACCGTTTCAGACCCTCGCCTTCCCCACACCCGGGAGCGCCAACACGGTCGAGGGAGAGGCGGAATGTGGGAACAACATCATCGAGGGCGCTGAAATCTGCGACAATGCACAGCTCTCCAATGAGGACTGCACCGACTTCGGATTCATGGAGGGGACACTCGCCTGCAGTGAAGACTGCACGGCATTTATCCTCGATGGGTGCGTGCTCCCTGATTCAGAGGTCATCATCAACGAGGTCACCTCGTCCGAAACCGACTTCATCGAGTTGAAAAACGTCTCGGAAGCGGACGTCGACGTGTCTGGATGGATGCTGACGGACAACAACCCCGAAGCAGAGGGACACATCCACACACTGCCCGCCGAGAGCCTCCTGGAGGCCGGCGCCTTTCTCCTGCTCGAGAAGGAAGGCGGACATGCCCTCTCCCTCGGCAACAAGGACTCCGTCCATTTGCGGGATTCCAGCGGATTTTTGATGGACACGACCACCTGGAGCAGCGGGGATGCCGCCATCTCATGGTGCCGGACGCCGGACGGCGCAGGCCCCTTCGGCGTCTGCGCCGAAGCGACGCCTGGGGCTTCAAACGACTAGTCCCTCTTCGCGGTGTCCCGACACGCACACGGTCTGCCCCTTTCGGAGTGTCGCGATGGCGTTTCCGCCGACGACCGCGATTTCCACCCACCCACTGCTCCCGATCAACGCCACAAGGGCACCCTCCGGTGCCTCTGCATAGGTCCGCACCCAGGGAACGGCCCCGTATCCCTCGAGGTCCACGCAAGGCTGATCAAATTGCACATCCTCCTCCCGAAGAGAGGTCCGCGCGTTTCCGAATCGATCCGAGCCCACCACCTCCCCAATCACATGCTGGGACGTGCGCTCTCTCCGAGCGGGCTGACGGTGAACGGGATGAACCGGCGCACCACATGCGCCCAGATCGAACCGCCCGCTCGCCAAAAGCGCCGCAATCGGAGCAAACACGTCCCGACCATGGAAGGTGGCGCTGATCGCGCTTTCTGGCCAGAGATGCTCTGGGACCTGATGGCAGACACGGGTCTTCGAGCCCCGCCACAACTCCGTCACGAGACCGTTGTCAGGAGCCACCACATGCTGGCCCGCGAATTCTCCCACAAGAACCCCCCGGTCCGTCCCAACCCCCGGATCGACCACGACGAGATGCACGGTACCCGTGGGAAAATGAGGCGCGGAGGTCGCGAGCACATGACTCGCATGATCGATGTCTTGAGCCGGAATGTCATGAGAGATGTCAATCACGCGAAGGGAGGGGTTGGTCCGGAGAATGACGCCCTTCATCGCCCCCACATAACCGTCCCGTGAACCGAAGTCCGTGGTGACCGTGATGATGCCTGAAAAAGTCACTCATCCTCCCCGTGTTCACCCAAGTGTAACGCGCTCCAGCGGGTTGGGAAACTCCAGAAAACGAGCGCTTGCCAGGGACATGCCCCTGTGTTAATCCTCCGGGCCGCTCAAGGCGAGCACTGGTTTTGGACGAGGAGAAAGAGATGAAGGTCTACATCGGTCGCATCCCCGCGATGTCCCATGAAATTCTCGACAGCATGATCCACGGTGAACACATTGAAGTGCTCCCCGAGATGATGAGTGAAGTGGAACTCGACATCACCTCAGTCCTCCGTGAATACATTCGCGTGGAGCGAGACATCACGGACAAGGGACGCGACATGATCGCGGATCAGGGCCTTCCCTACAACCACCTCTTCAAGATCAAGAAGCGCCTGGCCAGTGAGGTGGGATTTGGAATCGGAGACGACTCCATCGATTATCTCTCCACGCAAATCATCGAGTTGATGCTCCACACCCGACATGTCGACGAGGTCTTCTCCGAGGATCACGAGATCCGCAAGACGATCCGCCCGATGCTGCGGCGCCACATGGCGATGGACTCCGAACTCGACATGGAAGTCCGCAACCGGATCAAGAACCTCCAGGAAGGAACCTCCGACTGGGAGGTCGAGTACAAGCGGGTCATGGAAGAGGTCAAATCAGCCCAGAAGCTGAGCTAGAATCGCCTCTGCTGGGACGTCTCCCGACGAGCCCAGAGCAACCCGCCTCCAATCAGAAACAAGCACAGACCAGGGAAGAGTGGGTCCCCACGCCGTGCTGTCGTGTTCCGGCAGCCCCCTCCTCCAGATGGCGAGATTGAACCCGAAGTCGGCTCTTCACGAATCTCATCCCCTGACTCTTCCCGCGTTTCCTCCTCCCGATCCCGCAAATCAACACGAGCGGAGGGATCCACACAGGCTCCCTTCGTCTCATCCCGTACGAATGGAGGGCCACACACGAGAATCGGCAACGCGTCCGAAACACTTGAACCGGCCACATCCCGAACCGTCAGATGAGCAAGATACGTCCCGGTCTCCACCCAGTCTCCCGCCGAGCTGGTTCCATTCCAGGTGAGCTCCAGAGTCATCTCAGGGGCTCCCACGATTCCTGTGAACGTCCGAACAGGCTCTCCAGATTCCATTCGAATCTCGACCTCCCAGTCCGCAATGGACTTCGCGTCGACCGCTGCCGCCGAAAGCACGTTCACTTCACCGGATTCCCCCACTGTCATCGTGGCCAGAGAAGCCTCCCAGAAGAGAAGTTCCGGGGGGGCCAGATCTGCAATGAGGACGCCGTCCGAACTCTGAGCCGAACCTTCAATCACCACCTGGGGTGTCACTTGAATACCGCTCACGTCCACATGAGGAAGGGTTCCGAGAGGCAGTTCAAGACCCTGAAAGGTCCACTCGAGGGAATCCGCAAGCACGGAGGTCGATGCGAGAACGGTCCCAAACTCCGAAATCAGGGTCACGACATACCCCGTCGCGCCCGGAACTTCGGCCCAGTTGACCGCGACATTCGCGCAATCCTCTTGAACGTCGAGGTCCTCAGAGTCCGACAGAGCCGGGCCCTCCCCGGCATTTTCCCGCACCCAGGCAGGAGGCTCCAATTGCCCTCGATCGACGCCGACCACCTGTCCCGCAGACGTCGGGACCGCCAACTCCGCCAATCCATCGCCATCGGCATCAAACACAGCTGGCGCACCCGGTTTTCCACCGACCTCCAGGCTCCATCGCCCTTCTCCATCCGTCCCCAGGGCATGCAGATGTCCACTGGCGCTGGTGACGAGAAATCCGGGCTCTCCCGTGGAATCCAACGGATCCATGGCGAGCACCTCCTGAATGGGGGACGCGAGGATGCCCTCGGGAGGAGGCGTGTCGCTGACCTTCCCCTGAAACAACCAGCGGCTCATCAAGAGCGTACCCGTCGCCCCCTCGAGAAGATCAAGCCGGGCGCTGTATTGCTGACTGGCCGCAACGATCACTCCCGATTCCGTCTGGACCCAGGCCCCCGATGCCCGCGTCGAATTCCCAGGCTCATGCACCCACCTTGAAGACCAGTCCGCATTGAAGGCGGCCACCCCCTTCGATGTTCCAAGAAACATGGTTTCCAGAGTGCCGTCCCCGTTCAAATCCACCGCAACGGGAATTCCGTACCAATGCCCTACGGGGGACACGAAGACCTCCATCGGAGCCCCCGTCGCGGAATCCAGGGACCAGAGGGTCTTGTTCGCGACAATCAGAATCGAATCCCCCTCCGCGCTCTGCGCCAGAGAGCCGACATTCCCACCCGGGGTCGGAAGATCCACGCCGGGCCACAAGATGCCTCCAGTCCCATCGACGGCCAGAACCCGATGCACCTCGCTCTGGCTCAGGTCCCGCACAATCAACACCAGGTCTTCGACATCATCCCCATTCGCATCCAACACCAGAGGATCTCCAACGATCGGATAGACGCCTCCGGGACCCCCGAGGACCGTCAATGCTCCCCCCTGTCCATTCATGTCGAAGAACTGCACACAGAGACGACGCTCCAGATCGAGTGAGAACACGGGCACCCGGGGCCCCTCGGGACCCGCGAGAAACACCGGATGCTGCGCGATGTTTCCAAAGAGCGTGAGAAGCTCCTCGGGGGGAGCGGTGGGATCCCCCGTGCTTGCGTTCACGACCGTGATCCGGCCCCCGGATTGAGGGAAGACCAGAAGAGGTGGAGCCCCATCCCACGCACCAACGCGGGACACTCCATGCCCCTCGAACGCAAGATCTCCGTGACCATCGCCATCAATGTCATTTCGCAAGACAAGCGACATGTCGAAGAGCGCCACCTCCCCGCTGGCATGCAATGCCATCACTCCGGGCTCTCCACCCACATCGACGGGAATCACGCTCCCAATGCGCTCGTCCGAGATTTCGGGTGCCAGGGGGGTGCCTTCTGGCCAGGAGACAAGGGCGAGCGCATCTCCCCACCCATCCTCGTCGTCGTCTCGCAACACAACGAGCTGATTCGCAACATCCCCCGGAAGAAAATGAACGCTGCCGTCAAAAGTCGCGAGAAGACTCCCCTCCCCGTTCTCGTCCCAGTCGGTGAAACGAGAGGGCGAATGCGACGCAGGATCCCGAAGATCCGTCGCAATGCTCACGAGTGCCGGGTTCAGCTCGGGGCCGCGATCAAAAGACCCCACGCCGATCTCTCCAACGAGCTCCGCGACCACTGCACCCGTCCACGGATTCAGGACCTCCGTCTGCCACGCCTCTTCGGGTGACCAGAAGGAACTGACCAGTTGGCTCCCGTCCCCCACGAGACGAATCGGCTGGTCAGGAGGCCAACGATGCACGTCAGTCTCCGGATTGTCCGCTGAACGGGTCCATCGAAGCGCCAGCTTCTCTCCGTCCCACGTCCAGACCAGCATTCGACGCGAAGGCACTCCGACAAATACATTGTTGGTTGCGAGCGCGACTTCGTCCCCCGGGTCTCCTCCCATGTCGGAGACAAACCATTCCCCCTGGACGAGATTTTCATCGCCCAGAACAGGCGTGAGATCATCCGAGCTTCCTTTCAAGGCACCCGTCACGACATCGTAGAGATAGACATGGCGCCAGCCCGCCACGACGACTTCCGACACTCCATCAGCGTCCACATCCGAAAGCGCGAAGGTCACACCGGCTTCATAATCCCGCGTGTCGGCGGCAGTCGCGAGAGTGGGAAGGTTCTCCCCAAACCCTGCCTCGAAATCAAACCGGTAGATGGTCCCGGTCAGATGGGGTTTCGAGCCATCCATCGCACGATCGGCGAGAAAGAGTTCCAGGGCGGAATCCCCATCCACATTCGCAAGCTGGACTCCACCGAGGTTCTCAATGGGCAATTCAGAAGCGCTCGTCCAACGAACAGCGCCGCTTCCTGCGTCGAGAAGCACGACCCCTGTGGTCGCATCCACGACCAGCTCCATGACCCCATCCGCGTTCAAGTCGTCCATCGCCACCACGCGACGCGCCTGGAGACCGGGAGTGTCCCAGATCACGCCTCCGACGAGCGTTCTTGCGACCAGGCGTCCTCCTTCCACGGTGATCAGATCCGAGGAGCCGTCCCCGTTCAAATCATGAAGCGCCGCCCCCGTTGGCGAGCCCCCCGTGGCGATCGTCCAACGCATTCCGACAACGTCCAGATCCCCCGGAAGCGCGGCGAGCGCGCTCCGCACCACATCGCCACGCCACTGATTCCAATGCCCTTGCGCCTCAACGGGAATGCCGGAGGCCACAAGGAGAAGTAACACGACATGCCAGGTCAGATTCCGCATCCAAAGAGTATCGCGAGATGCATGAGCCGCTTCAAGGCTGGAGATTCTTTCCGCTCTTTCGGATCGCACGAGGTCGCTTCTCCCTTGCAACTCCCGCGAGCCCTGGTAGGGTTACGCGGAACCGACGGGAGGCTCGACTGAACCTCGCGGGAAGGGGGGCTCATGAACCGAATTCAATCCGATCTCATCCGGAAGCTGCTCCACGCCCAGGCCACTCAACGACTGGGACGTGTACTCGCACGCCTGAAACCGGCGGACGTGGCGGATCTCTTCGGCTCGCTCTCTCCCGGGGAAACCGTGGCCCTCGTCGATGTGCTCTTCGCCAGCCATCGCGCCGCGAGCACCCTGAAAGAGCTTCCTTCCGAGTACCTTCCGCAGGTCCTCCCCAACCTGAGCAATGCCCGACTCGCCGCGGTGATCGAGCACCTTCAGGCGGATGATGGCGCGGCGTTCATCCTCGCCCTGAACCTGGAGCGGCGAGTGCAGGTACTCGAACTGCTCCCCAGAAAAGTGCTCGGAGCCGTGCAATGCGTCCTCGACTGGCCGGAAGATTCCGCCGGGCGCATCATGAACATCGACTTCCTTTCCCTCAACGCGAGCACATCCGTCGAAGACACGATCTCGGAGATTCGAAAGGAACAGGACCGTGCGGAACGACTCCTTCACCTCTATGTGGTGGACGAAGGCGGACATCTCGTGGGCGTCGTCCCCCCACGACGCCTGGTCGTCGCGCAGGCTGATCGCACCCTCGGTGAAATCATGGTGCGGGATCCCGTTTCAGTGTCCGTCCTCGCGGATCGGGAGAAGGCCGCCCAGATTGTCGCCCGACACAACCTCCTCGCGCTCCCCGTCATCAACGATCTTCACCAGATCGTCGGCGTGATCACCGTGGATGATGTGATCGACGTCATCCAGGAGGAAGCCACGGAGGACATGTACCGACTCGCCGGCCTGAAAGAGGAAGACCGCGTCTTCTCGACACCCATGGAATCCGTATCTCGAAGACTCCCCTGGAACTTTCTCAACATGATGACCGCATTCATGGCCGCGGCCGTTGTGGGTCTCTTCGAAGAAACCATCGTCCAGGTGGTCGCCCTGGCCACGTTCATGCCCGTTGTGGCAGGCATGAGCGGGAACACGGGAATTCAAGCCCTGACCGTGGTGACGCGCGGAATCGCCCTCGGAGAGATTCAGTTCTCCACCGGTATCCGTGCCGTCTTGAAGGAAGTCTTCGTAGGTCTCTCCATTGGGATTCTCATGGGGACAATCGTCGCGCTCGTCGCGTGGGCGTGGAAGGGAATTCCCATGCTGGGGGCGATCCTCG
>CAVOCR010000082.1:0-7400 GCA_963694245.1 Myxococcota bacterium | reverse complement strand
GGGTCAAGACCATCTCTCCTGCGACCGCTTTGAGCAGAGGGAAGTCGAGGGTCTCAAGGGCTCCGTTGGTGTCCACGATGAGTCCCGCGCCGACGTCTGTCATCGCGGGCATCTGGATGGATTTCAACAGGGGGTTGTCCAGGACTTTCAGGTAGTAGCCCATCGAGGGAAGCAAGGGCAGGTGGAACGATTCCAGATGCGCGTTCTCCAGGATGCTCAGGTATCCCCATGTCTCGGTGAGTGCAGGCAGGCTGAAGGAGGTCAGGGCGTCGTTGCCTTGAATGACCATCTTGATCTGGATGGCGCTCAGGGAAGAGAGATCGAATGCTGTCAGTGCCCCATTGTTGATGATCTCCAGGGAGCCGGAACCCCATGTCTCTGTCAGCTGCGGAAGCGAGAACGCGAGGAGCGCGCTGTTGTTTTCCACATTGAGGGCGCCCCCCACCTTCTGCAGGACCGGGAGCGTGAACTCCTCGAGGAGGGGGTTCGTTCGGATTCGAAGATGGGTCTCCACTTGTTGGAGACCTGGCATCTCCACAAATGTCAGGACCACGTTTCCGGAGATCTTGAGCGCGTCTCCCACCGCGATGAGCGAAGGGAGGGAGCAGGATTCGAGCGCAGCGTTGTATTCGCAATTGAAAACGCCTCCGGTCTCCGTCAATGCGGGCAAGGCGAGCGATTCCAGTGTCGCATTCATGAAGACCGTCACTGCTCCCCCAGTGGATTGAAGCGCCGGGAGTTCGAGGGTGGTCAGCGCTTCGTTGTATTTGATTTGGAGGTCGCCCTCGATTGCCGTGAGCGCGGGCATGTCGAGGGTGGTCAGGGTCTTGTTGTGCATGAGCCGGATCCCTCCAGGTCCCACGATCTCGATCTCGGGCAGATGCAGGGCCATCAGAAGGGGGTTCTCGTCCACGAACAGATGTCCCCCCACGCCCGGGAGCTGTTTCATCTGGACGGAGAGAATGGACGCGTTTTCCCGAATCGCGACGTTGCCTGCCACCGTGTGCAGCAGGGGCAGTTCCCATTGGAGGAGGAGGGGGTTGTACTCCACCGCGAGGTCGCCGCCGACGAACGTGAGGGCGGGGAGTGAGCACGCCGTCATTGCCGTGTTCGAAAGGACTCCGATGTGTCCCTCGACGGTGTGCAGAAGCGGGAGTTCGAGGGTCTCCAGGGCGCTGTTGTATTCGATGGCGAGATCGCCCCCGATGCTTTTCAGGAGAGGGGCTTCAAAGGATGTGGGACAGGTGCTGGGTCCGGTGTCGAGGTAGGTGCCCAGTCGGAGGTCGCCGTGAACGGTGTCGAGGGCGGGGAGCGCCAACGTGTCCAGGGCATTTCCAAATTCTTTCAGATCCCCCCCGACCTCTTTCAGTGCGGGCAGCGAGACGGATTTCAGGTCCTCGTTGTTCTCAAGGCGCAAGTTCCCTTCGATGCGCTCGAGGAGAGGGAGTGCGAGAGCGCTGAGGGCAGAGTTCTTCACCGTGACGTCTCCGTGGATTTCACAGAAGAGAGCGAGGGGGGTGAGTTCGTCCTCTGTCTCCACGGTCAGATCACCCGTGAAAACACTCTCTCCGAACGATTCGACCGCTTCTCCACAGGCATCGAATCGATGGACGCCGCCGTCCATGCAGGCCATTTCGTTCCGGTGCTCGGAGGGGGGAGTGCACAGGCAGTTCCCCCGCAGCTGGCCTCCGTCGGACGGGCATTCCTGAACGCCCTCGCACCCATTGGAGCAGATGCAGTCCACCGGGGTTCCCGGAGGACACGCGGTTTCTTCGCTTCCGTCCTCCTCGCTTCCGGCCTCCTCGCTTCCGTCCTCCTCGCTTCCGTCCTCCTCGCTTCCGTCCTCCTCGCTTCCGGACTCCTCGGTTTCCGTTCCTTCTCCGGTCTCTTCTGGGCTTGTCCGCTCTTCGGATGGACTCGGAGAGGGGTCGGGCGTACAGGCGGAAAACAGGAAAAGGCAGGCTCCCAGCGTGCACCACCCGTGGGTTCTGAAAGAGTTCGAGAGAGTCGGCGGGGGGGGGAAGAGGCTCAATCAACCTCAGGGGCGTTGGCTTCCGTCACGGCCGCGTGTGCAGTCGCGCGGAGCGATTCACTGATCTCCGGGGGCATGCCTTCCGGTGCCCAGGAAGTCTCTTCGGGGTTCTGGCCGCTCAGGACTTCCAGAAAAACACATGCGGCAAGATAGCTTCCTGTGGGGGCGGGATGGCTCTTGTCACCGGTGTGAAGAGCCGTCTCGGGGTGAGAGGCGAGGGAGTCCTCCCAGGCATCTCCGACGGGCGCATAGACGCCCTGATTGTCGTTGGCTGCCTGGAGGTAGACCGCCTTCAGTGCCGCCTGCATGGTGATCGGATTGTAGCCCGCGAGGTCCTCATTGTAGAGAGAGCTTCCTTCGGCGCGAGCCCACGTTTCGAAGAACACGGGGGTGGCGCCTGCGGCGTGAATCGCATCCGAGAGAATGGCCGCTGCGTTCAGGAATGTGAGCGGCCAGGGCACCGCCAGGTAGCTCTGCTCCTGGAGAACCACGTGCGTCCACCCTCCGGTGGCGATGGTGGTCATCGTGTCCGGCGTGTCGGCGTGGTGCTCAAGCCAGGCTCCGCCCTTGACGATCGCGCTGGTGGTCATGGGGACCTCGGCCGCCGTGGCGAGGTTGGCCACCAGCGAGGCGAGGTTGTTTGCGGAGGTGTAGCTGTTGCCTATGAAAAGGACCTCCATCGCCGTCGTGGACACAGAGTCCTCTGGGGGATCCGTGTCGATCGCTTCGGGCGCGACGTCCAATGGGGCTGAAGTGTCTGGAGAACTGTTTGCGTCTTCCGCCGTGCTGGCATCGGGGACGGGGAAGACGTCGCTGTTCGCGGCATCGGATCGAGGCGTGATGACATCGCGGGGCGAGAGGCCGTCTGACGCGTCCGGAGAGGACAATCGAAGGTCTGCATCGGCTTCCACGGTGCCGTCGGTTGATTCGCCTGCGGTCTCCAGACCCTCCGGTTCCAGGCCCCAATCCCCGGTCTCTCGCACGTCGAGAGGCGTGGTCGGTTCGGAGGAAGCCCCGGAAGGCTCACTGCAGCCGAACGCAGCGGCGAGCGTGAGACACATGGCAATCAGGAACACACGGTGCATGCGGATCCTCGGTGAGTGGCTCCTCTCGGGAGAAGCTGGGTTCCCTTCACTGTACCCGACGCAGTGGTGGGATCCAGTCAAGAACCGCCTCTGTCGCGTCTTCGTTGTCCGGCTCTGCCAGTGCGTTTTCCATCCTGACGTGATACTCGTGTGTTCTGGGTGACTTGAACACAAGGCATGCAATGGCTCGTCGGACCACGTACAGTTTTGAGAAGCGGAACAAGGAACTTCGCAAGAAGGCGAAGCAGGACGCAAAGCGTGAACGGAAGCGTCTCGCGAAGCTGGGCCTGGCCCCTGAAGGGGAGGATGAGAATCTCTTCGAGGGGGTGAGCGAGTCCGAGGCTCCCGCTGCCCCTCCGGGAACCCAGTTCGCCGAGGAGTCTCCGGGAGGCGCCGATACGTCAGAAGCCTCCGAGGCGTGAGCCTCTGGGAGCATCCCCCTCGCACCCGATCTCCCATCCTGTTCAGTCGACCGTCGCATGCTTCCCTTCCAGTTGAATCGCCACACGTACACCGCGGAGAAGCGTCGGGTCGGGGGGAGTCCACGCAAGCAATGGGCCTGCGGGCGTGTCGATGTCGAGCGTGTAGCCCGCACCTTCAAACCTTCGCGACGTGATGACGTGACCGGTTGGATCGGGCGTCAATGTCACTTGCTCGGGACGGATCACCAGCTGACATGTGCCGGTGTGTGAGCGCAGAAGCGTCGCAGAACCCAGAGCGCAGGTTGCGGTGCTCCCGTTCGCTTCACAGGGGATCAGGGTGACGGGCCCTGTCAGGCGTGCCGCGCCCGCTGTGGCCGGTTCTCGGTGGACTTCTTCGGGACGTGCGACCTGCACCAGCTGGGCACCGCCCTCCGGGGCTGCGTCCAGAATCGCCACCCGATCCGCGAGCGCCAACGCCTCACTGCGTTCGTGGGTGACGAGGAGGGCGCTCACGCCCTGCTCGCGAAGAATCTCCTGGAGTTCGATGCCGATGCCTCGTCGGAGGGGCGCATCGAGGTTGGCGAAGGGTTCGTCCAGGACAAGAAGGGAGGGGCGTGGTGCCAGGGCGCGTGCGAGGGCCACCCGCTGCTGCTGTCCTCCCGAGAGCGAGCCGGGGAGCCGGTCCTCCAGTCCCTGAAGTCCCACCATCGTGAGGAGTGCCTGAACACGTGTCAGCGCGTCCGCTTCGCGATGGATGCCGAAGCGCACGTTCTCGGCGATCGTCATGTGTGCAAAGAGCGCGTGATCCTGAAAGACCATTCCGACTCCCCGGGATTCGGCCGGGATGAATTCCCTGCCGTCCTGGCTCACCGTTCTTCCCGCGATCTGGATCGCGCCTCTCTGGGGATTCACGAATCCCGCGACCGAACGGAGCAGCGTTGATTTTCCAGACCCGGAGGTTCCAAGAACGGCCACGAGTTCCGCGCTGTTCACCTCGAGGGAGACTCCTGTGAGGACGGGGCCGTCCCCGTAATCGTGTCCCAGTTCCTGGATTTGCAGCATCGGTGTTTCAGGCATGTCGTCTCCAGCGCATCAGGATCAGCTGCATCCCGACCGCGAGGCAGAGCAATAGCAGTCCAGCGAGTCCCACATCCATCAAAGAGGCTTCCTGTTGTGCGTCGAAGACGCGGTACGCGAGGGTCTGCTCTCCCAGGGGGGTGAGCATCAGAGTCACGGGGAGCTCCTTCGCGATGCTGAGGAAAAGCAGCAGGAAGGCGGCTGTCACTCCCGGTATGAGAGCGGGCCATGTCACGCGTCTGAATGTGCGCCAGCGCGAGGCTCCGAGGCTCCGTGCGCTCTCCTCCTGCCGCAGGTCCAGGCCGAGGATGGCGGGCTTGAGTGCTGCGTATCCCTCTCCCAGAAATCGCATCACATAGGCGAGAATGAGGAAGACCCCCATCCCTTCCAGGGTCGCCCACCCCCCTTCGCCCGTGGCGAGGGTCCAGGGGGCATGACGCTGAAGTCCCAACAGGAGATGCAGGACCCCAAAAGCGAGCAGGATCCCAGGGACCGCGCTGGTCAGATAGGTCGCTTGCTCCAGCACGTTTCCAGCGCGGCGTGAGGCGTCCCTCGCGACCAGCCAGGCGGGAATCGCGGCACATGCGAGTGTGCAGGAGGCCCCGAGAATCGTGTAGAGGGCGGTGTTCAGAACCGGTCCCTCCAGCGGCGCGAAGGACACGTCGTTCATCCATCCTCGGAAGACCCATCCACAGAGCACTGTCACGGGGAGCAGCACGCCCACGCCAATCTGAATCGCATGGGCCAGGAGCACGGCGAAGCGGCCCGTGCCCCGGAGCGGGGTTCGTGAGTGCATCCGAGGGGCTCCGAGACTTCGCTCGGGACGAGCGCTGCCCGCCAGGAGTCGGAGGAGCGCGAGGAGAGGAATGACGCAGGCCATGATGGCGAAACCGAGCACGATGGCGTCTCGGGCTCCTCTCGCCTGGTACAACTCCCACGTGAGCACGGGGCAGTCCAGAACCGCGACGGCGCCGAAGTCGCTGATGACATACAGCGATACGAGGAGGAGCGCGAAAGAGAACGTGGGACGGAGCCGGGGGAGAAGCAGGGAGCGAAACCGCCGCAGGGGGGGGGCCCCGAGCGCCCGAGCGGCTTCCTCCTCAGCGGCAGGGAATCGCGTCAGCGCGGAGGCGACCAGAACCTGAACGTACGGAGTGCATGCCACCGTGAGCACAAGGGCGGCCGGTCCCATGCCCGTGAAGACGGACTCGGTAGCCAACAGCGATCCCAAAGGGCCGTTGGGAGCCATGCTCTCGCGAACGATGGCGGCGATGAGGTAGCTCGGGATGGCCAATGGCAGGATGGAGAGAACTCCCAGCACCCGCCTTCCGCGATAGGCCATCCTGGCCTGTGCGAATCCCAGCACGGTCCCGAGGAGAAGAGACGCTGCAGCGACTCCGAAGGCGAGGAGAAGGGTGCGGAGAACGAGAGGCCAGACCCGTCCCCATTCGAGAGGCGGGGGGGTGACCAATCCGGGCGGTTGCGCATGGGCGAAGATCATTCCGACGATGGGAAGCGCGACGAGGGAGACGATCCCCACGGCACCCACCCATCGTGCAATCTTCAAGCCCTTCACGGAATCCACCTGTTATTGGAGTCCAAGTTTCCGGAGGAGCGTGAGTGTGGGGCCGATGTCCGTGAGGACGGCCTGGTCCACCGAGACGAGGGAGGCATCCAGCGCGGGTACGTCCCCATGCAGCGCCACGCCGGGTCGGGTGGGATACTCGTAGACCTGGGTGGCGAAGAAGGTCTGTGCGTCTTCGCTCACGAGGTAGTTCAGGAGCGCTTCGGCCCCTTCGACATTGTCGGAATGAACACTGATTCCCGCGCCAGAGAGCATCATCAGGTTTCCAGCGTCTCCTTCCGTGGGGAAGCTGTAGTTGGCGGCTTTCAAGTCGGGGTTCGCCGCTCTCAGCTTGTGGAGGTAGTAGTGGTTCACCCAGCCGAGGTCGATTTCTCCGCTGGAGACCGCCTTCACTTGAGGGGAGTTCTTCGGATACGTCTGGGGTTCGAGTGCCTGCATGGATTTCAGCCAGGCCTCGGTCTTCTCCTCGCCCCAGAGATTCCGGAGAGCGCTGATGTGGGCCTGATAGGAGGCGTTGCGAGGAGCCCACCCCACGCGTCCCTTGAATCGAGGGCTCGCGAGTTCTTCGAGGGTGGCCGGCAGATCTTCGGGTTGGACGCGATCGGGGCTGTAGACGAGCACACGAGCGCGGCCGCTTGTGGCGATCCAGCGCCCGCTTCTGGAGCGATGTCTTTCGGTGATTTGCTGGGTGAGTTCTGCTGAGAGCGGTCGAAGCAGCTCTTTCGCGGCGAGGGCGCCGAGATAGCCGGAATCCTGCGCAAAGAACACATCCGCAGGGGTCTCCTTCCCCTCGGTTGCCAGGCGGTTGGCGAGCGTCTCAGTGCTCTTGTCGTAGCGGATTTCCACCGCGATGCCGGTCCTCTCGGTGAAGCGTGCGAAGAGGGGATCCACGAGGACGGCACCTCGTCCTGAATACACGACGACAGGTGCGGGTTTCGGGGGCGGCACCGCCGCGGGAGGGGTGGGCACGGCGCTCGCTTCTGCGGTCTCTGTCGCTGCCGGATCCTCCACAGGCGCCTTGCAGCAGCCCGTGAGCGCGCTGGCTCCGAGGGTGAGAATCAGGACGCTGAGAAATGCGAGGGACTTCATCTGGACTCCCGGGTTTCGATGCCGCCGCGGACTCTAGCAGGTTTTCTCCCCTCTTTCATTCGCTCCGATCGCCCGATTCCACAGCGTCAGGGCTCCGGTCACGACGAGGC
>CAVOCR010000081.1:0-7444 GCA_963694245.1 Myxococcota bacterium | reverse complement strand
CGGACAAGGAACTGTTGCGCGACAATCTGCTGGTGGAACTCCCCGTTGAGCGGATTCTGGATGGTCGGGGGCATCGCACTCTTCTGTTTTCACCTCCTGCGAAGGCCTTGCTGGCAGACGCGAGCGGGTTTGCAGTTCAGCTCGGAGACTCCGAGGGAACCCGTGTGGAGATTCCACCGGCTCCTCGTCTTCCCCCCGCGCAGCCAGGTCTTGAGGGATCCGGGGACTATCATCGGCTGGCGTCAGACCTTCCACGGCTCCATCTTTCCCTTGTCGATGCCAACCCCCTTTCCATGTACGAGGCTCATCCTGACAAGGATGGGAACGCCATCGATCTGGGAGGGAAGACGGTCGAGGAGTGGCAGGAGGGTCTGGGCGAGGGCCTGGAACTCATCCGTTCGACGCTTCCAGGCTGGTACCAGGAATTGAGTCATGCCCTCGAGCGAATCGTTCCGGTGGGCTATGGTGCGGAGGCGCACCTCTCGGCCTCCTACCGGGAAGCCCCGGGCACGGTCTACATGACGCTGCACCCGAATCGGGTGACATTGGCGGAGGCGATCATTCACGAGACCCAGCATGGGAAGGCCAACGCTTTTTCCTGGTCTGATGCGCTGCTCCTCAATGGGATGTCGACCTGGACCGAATCCGCCGTTCGACCGGATCTGCGACCGCTTTGGGGAGTGTTGTTGGCAGTGCATGCCTTCGTTCCGGTGTCGGCCCTGCATCATGGGCTCGCGGAGCAGGGACATCCGATCACGGAAGACGCCTGGTTTGCGCGGAGAAGAGCGCAGGTCATCCAAGGAAATTCAAATGGGATCAAGACGTTGAAAGAACTGGCAAATCCGACTCCTTTGGGGCGGGAGATGCTGGATTCTCTCTATGAATTGCATGCTTTTCTTGAGAACGCGGCACCCCCGCCTCCCGAGGGAATTGATGCGGATGCGCTTCCGCCTGGCTGAGGATGCCGGGCGTGCGCGTGCAGTTGCCGGAGTGTTCAGCTACACTCACGGGCATGAGGAGATGAGGCATGGGAACGGAAGACTACAAACCAGTGGAAGTGTCCCCGGCCTGGATGGAAGGTCGCCGGGAGTTGCAGGACCGGTACGCCTCTCTTTCGGAGATGATCGATGCCTCTCGATTCTCGTATTTGCGGGGGGCCGAGGAGGTCTGGAGCGAGGAATCGGTCCGGGACATCTGGCATGAGGCGTTGACGAATCCGATCAGCCCGACGAACTCCCACAACAACCTCTACATCCATGTTCCCTTCTGCAAGTCCATCTGCACGTTCTGCAATTACGAGCGTCTGAAGCCGTCCACATCCGATCTGTTGGAAGAGTATCTGGTTCGATTTGAACAGTCGGTGAACACGTTTGGACCGGTCTTCAAGGATCTTCCGTTTCATGCGCTCTACGTGGGTGGGGGCACCCCTTCGATTCTCCCGCCGAAACTGCTCAACCGGATGATGGAGGCAGTGCATGACAGCTTTGAATTCGTGACGCATCCCGGGAAGCATTTCGAGTTTGATCCAGCGGTCATGAGCATGGAGAAGACCGAGATTCTCCACAAATTTGGTTTTGAGCACTTCTCCTTTGGAATCCAGACGCTGGATGCCGATGTCAACGCCGCCCACAATCGAGGTCCCCAGGATCGCGAGATGGTGTCGAAGCGTTTCAAGCAGTTTTACGAGAACGGATTGTTCGATGTGTCCTGCGACATCCTCCTGGGGCTTGCTGGGACCACCCCTCAGGGTCTTGAAGCGGAGCTCATCGAGCTCCTGGAGGTCAACAATCCCCGCCGTGTGGACATCTTCTCGCTGACTCCAACGCACTCGTATGTCGACCGCCATTTCCAGGGCTCCTTTGAGGCATTCTGGGAGCATTTGAAGCCCTTCCAGGAGGAGTTGATTCCCCGTCTGCCAGAACTCGCGAAGAACGCGGGCTATACCTGGTTCGACGGAAGTGGGCATCACATGATGATGGAGCGGGGACCCTCTCTTCGGACTCCCGAGATGAACACGAAGTCGATGTTCTCGTACAACGCGCTGTCCATTGAGACGAAGCGTCCGATCCACATTCTGGGACTCGGGCGTTCGGCGCGTTCTCAGATCTTTGGGTATGCCGCGTTTCAGGCGCGGGATCCGAGTGGAGAGGGGGCGGATCTTCAAGGTCCCGCGGAGTACGTCGGGCATCACATTGATCGTGAGATCGAGATCCGTACGTATCTGGCGCATTACATGCGCGATACGAACAAGATTGATCGAGAGGTGTTTCGTCGCATTTTCGGAGTGGACATCACGGAGGCGATTCCGCGGGCGATTGCGGCATGGAACGAGGAGGGGCTCTTGAAGGAGGTCTCCAATGAGTTCATGGAGGTTCATCCGCAGGAGCGGACGGAACGGACGCATTCATTGATGTGGATCATCCCTGATGAATACATGGAGTACGAGGTGGGTCGTCGGGATGGCCTGGATCTTCGGCTCGACAACATGGGGATGTATGTTCAGCCCTTGACGCCGGGGAGTCGAATCGGGGGTCATTTCGTCCTGGAACGATTCGAGCAGGCGCGCATCATCCTGAAATCCGATAGCGGAGTGGAAATCATTCTTCGAATCGCTCCCGAATATCGTCCCAATCGTGGGGATGTGAAGGTGGTGTTGGAGTCTCGTCCCCCGACGGATCCCCTGGAACTCTCTGCGTTGAAGAAAGTGGTCCCGTCGCTCCGAAAGATCATTGAACATCATCGGACGCTCGCGATGTCACGGCCCCCGAGCGAACGCGACCGCGAGCGAGAGCGGGCTCCGGCCTATTCCACGGACATCACGCCAACCGATTCTACTGGTTGAACACCTCGTCGGGCGTCTCGGGTGGCGGGACAAAACGCATCCCCCCGGCGGCGGTGAAGTACGTGATGAAGTCGGAAGAACGATTCCCACGCATCATCTGAAGCATGTGCTCAAAAAGACGTGGTACGTCGGAGGCGTCGGGCTCCTTGACGCTCCAGTGGATGTCGCATTCGAGCATGGCGTCGTGGACAATGCTGGGAGCTCGCTCCGCCACACGCATCCACACTTCGCTCCAATCCAGTTCTTCCTGGAGGGCATGACGTGTCAGGGCCTCATTCATCCAGCCCGTGACGCGGCCGGGAGTGATGGCATGCCCTTCCATGAGCTCCTTCAGCGCTTCGTCGTAGCGCTCCATTCGCCGGTAGATCTCGCCCCGGTAGATGTGAATCGTTCTCCCGGCGGGGGGAAATACGCGTATTCCCTCCCTGCACCAGTCCAGCGCCTGCTGATGGTTTCCGAGCATCGCATCTGCGGCGCAGAGTCCGATATAGGCCCAGCGGACCCGCGGCGTGATCTTCAGGGCATCCTGGAATCCTTCGAGCGCCTGATCGTAGTTGCCGAGCCAGAGATGGAGCTCTCCGATATGGCAGAAGACGGTGGGTTCGTTGGGGTAGTTGCGAAGCATGTGCTCGAATCGTTCCAGGACTTCTTCCGGAGCCCGGGTTCGGATCAATTCCTGTGTGTAGCGCGCGGCGAATCGGGAATGAGGTCGGATCAACAGGCGTTGGAGAGAGCTGCCCGATTCCTGCACATGAGTCTGGCGGGTCGTTCTGTTGCCCCGGAAAGCCTTGAATGCGAGTCCCAGCAGTCGGCGTACCTCGGAAGGATCCCCGTCACACTGGGTATTTCGGTCGGCGGGTGGTAGCGCGGGACGGACGAATTCGAGGAGCTCCGCGTAGGCATCCGGGGCGACCCGATTGAGCACCTGCATCTGTTGCTCGAGGATCGTGAGAAGTCGGCTGATGTGGGAGGCAATGCTGTAGCCATTCGAGGCTCGGATGCCCTTGTCGATGATGCGTACGGCTTCATCATATTTCTTCTCTTTTCGGAGAAGCTCTCCCAGCCAGATGAGCGCTTCCGCATCCGAAGGGTCTTGTTCGAGGGCGATGTCGATGCATGGGCGTGCCTCGAGAAGATGGTCTTCGAGGATGTGGCACGCCGCCTCCGTTCGTCGGGCGCGACCGTGTTCCGGGGAGTCTTCCGCGATGGTGTTCGTGAGGAGTCGGACGTCGTCGAACCGTCCCCTCCAGAGCTGGAGCTGGGCTCGCTCCATTCGGATGTCTTCGCGCTCCGGGGCCATTTCCTGGGCTCGTTCGAGATTGGTGTGGGCGCGGTCCAGGGCGCCCAGAGTGATCTGGAGATCAGCGGCCTGAAGTCGGCCATCGGCATGGTCCTTCACCAGGGTCATGGCGGCATCGATTTCATCCAATGCCTCTTCCAGTCTTCCCAGGTCACGGAGGATGTCGGCGCGAAGATGGTGATGACCCGGGTCCTGAGAACCGGTCTTCAGGAGCCGATCGCTCAACTCGAGCGCTTTTTCCGGATCCCGCAGGTTGTGATGAAGCTGTATCGCCGAGAGATGGTGATCGGCTCGATCGGGCGTCAGCTCGAGACTGACCTCGAGGGCCTCGAAGGCTTCCCGGTACCAGCCCATCCGCATCCCTGCCTGAAAGATGGCGTAGGACGTCCCTGCCGAGGGGGGGCTGTCTTTCTGTGCCTTGATGAGCAGTTCGAGGGAGGTCATGGGTTCCCCGAACGCACGGTAGACCTGCGCGGCCCGCCTCAGAATGCCGGAGTCGCCCGGAGCGAGGGCGAGAGCGTTCTGAATGTCTGTCTGGGATTCCTCGCGTCTTCCGATCTGTACTCGGGCGACAGCGCGGAGGGAGAGGGAGACTGGGTCCTGGGGGTTGAAGTGGGTCAGCTTGTCGAAGATTCGCTCGGCTTCCTCGGGCTTGCGCTCTCGGAGAAGTCGCACCCCTGCCTGGAGCAATCGCCTTGAGGCAGATCCACCCGTTTTCGTGTTCGACACGTTTTCCCCTCCAGAGGATTCCAGAAGAGAGGGTTTCAGGAGAGAAGAGCCTCGGGGCCAAAGAGGCGAGTCCGATCTTCATGACTGAGCATGTCGTCGGCGACGCGAACGAGCTGGGCGTTGGCGCTTTCGTTGCGGCGGATGAGGTCGGCGATGCTGAGCACCACGCGTCCCACGGGTTCTGCAGAGGGCGTGTTTCCATCCGCACCATTCATGAGAACGATGTCGAAGTGCTGGGTGCTGGTCATCCCAACAGGCGCTCCCGAGTGGCTGGAGATGTGCACGTGGGCGGTATGGCCCTGGGCATGTTTTAGAGTCAAGATGGCCGCGCCGAGTGTCACTTCCGACAGGTTTTCAATGGACCAGCCGAGGGCGATGTCCGCGCCTGCTTCCAGCGGGGCGATCAGATCCCAGGGCGCCGGTGAGGTTTCCAGGGATGCCATGCGTGCGACCCATTGTCGCGCTTGAGGGTGTTCTGAGAGAGCTTTCTCCAATGCCTCGGCGTCGATGGCCTCCGAGCCGTTGGAAAACCCCTGCGCTGCAGCGATCTTCACGGGGAGTGCAGACGCCGCCGCACCAAAGAGCATTTTTTTCAGAACATCACGCCTGGAATTCATGAATCTCTCCAAGTCGTCCGCGAGCCCATTCAATGGCTCGTCGGTCCTTTCGCAAGGGCGTTTTCCGTGTCACGAATTCGTTTCGTGCTTCCGCGGAAAATCGGTCCCAGCGACTCTAGGAATACAGTCTAGCCTACCGAATGGGGTCGAGCAAGCAATGATCCCGTGGCTGGGGGACTCTGAGCCCTAAAATGGCCGATTGAGGGCGTTGGTCCGCTCTTCGTCCGAGGGTTGCTCGGTCCGGGAACGCTCGCCTCGTCGTATCTTCAGTCGGTCGACAAGCTGAGGAGAGGGTTCCCTTCCCAGGACCGATCGGATCACGGGGAGCGTGTCTTCAAATACTGGAGAGAGCTCGCGTTCATCAAAGTGGTGAGCCATCGAGTAGATTCCTGCGCAGATGCTGTCCCAGCGACAGGAATCACACGCCGAGCCCTTCCCGTGGAGGAACTCCAGCTGTCGGACGAACCCCTTTTGATCCAGAAATTGAATGCAGCGTTCTTCTTCCTTGATGATTTTACGCGCCTCGGTCGACGCCCATGCGAATCGCCGCATGTAGCAGAGCGGGACGCGTTCGGCGCGGAAGGTTCGCCCCGTGTTGTGCAGATATTCCATGGCGAGCTCCAGGGAGACCTGCCATTCGAAATGCCGGGGGATGCAATCCGGGTTCTCCTCTGCACGATTTCCGTTCGGATCCATGTTGTTCCACACAAAGTGGCGGATGAACGGGAAGCGATCGCAAAGCCACATGACGATTTCATGCAGATGGTCGCTGTTGTACGTGTTGATGACGGTGTTGATGTCGCAGGTGATCCCGAGGCTGGGAACATGGGACAGACAGGTCACGAGGGTTGACCAGGCGTTGGGGTACTGGGTGATGAAGTCATGAACTTCAGGCCTGTGACTGTGCAGCGAGACATGAATGTGGGTCAGTCCAGCATCCACCGTGTCCTGGAAGAAGTCCTTGTCTGCGAGTCGCTGACCATTGGTGATCATTCGGCTGTAGAGACCCCGATCGGTCGCATATTCGAGGGCTTTGAAGAGGAGTGGCGAAAGGGTGGGTTCTCCTCCCGTGAGGATCACCCCATCATAGCCCATGCGGACCAGTCCATCGATGGAGTCCCGCATCTGCTCTTCTGTGAGATCCATTCCCGTGGGAGGATTCGAACAGAAGCGACAGAACTGCAAGCAGTCGCGGGTCAGTTGGAGATAGCCCAGGTTCGCCATGGATTCAGCGTCCTCTCATCATGCATTCTCGGGTCTGGATTCCGCGGGTGAGGCGGTTTCCGGGGCGGGAGTTTCATCTGGCTTGCGGGACCGGCTGGCCCGAGCCTTCATACGCTCTCGCCGCGCCTGTCGTTTGCGTTCAATGACAGCGAGTGGATCTTCGACAATGTCCGTCGGCTCCGCGAATCCGGGGAGACTGCGGGGAGCGGATTGCGAATCGCATCCGGAGGCGATGCGCTCGATGGGCTGGGCCTGCTGGAGTTCGATTTGTGCACGGAGTGCGTCGTCCGAGGCATTGCCTTCGGAGAGCGGTCGCAGAATCTTCAGGCCCTGATCCCGGATCATGTTGATGTGCCCGCCATCGCAGCGATCGTTGACCACACATTCCTGGCAGCGAAGCGATTTCGCACGGTAGTGCTTTTTGACGTGATGCTTCGCCAACTGGCGAATGCCCACCCGTCCCGTCTCTTCTTCAAACAGGGTCTTTTCGAGAATGCGGGGAGCGCCCGTGATCTGGGCTCCCGGGGTCATGCATGCCGGAAGACCGCTCATGCGAATCGGGAGCTGGAGTGATTCCGCAAAGGAGCGGGGATCGCGATAGTCATTGTTGGAGGAGTCGAGCAGGTGTTCGTAAGTCGGTTGATGAACCTCAATACGATCCAGCTGAGTTTCCAGGAGTTCCCGGTGGTCGAGCATCCACTGGCCCGTTTCTTTGGTGAGGTGGATTTCCAG
>CAVOCR010000080.1:0-7456 GCA_963694245.1 Myxococcota bacterium | reverse complement strand
CGGCCGTCGACCTGCCCAGATGGATGAGATCGGCGCTGTGGGCCATCCTCTCACCCACCACGCCCAACGCATCGAACGCTGCGCAGCGAAGGGCATCGCCCTCCCCGGCCTGCGCCGTCGGAATCAGAATCTCCCTGGCGTGGGCGGCGAGTGATTCTCCAGGCTCCTGTGCCATCTCAAGAAGCACCTTGCGCTGCAGCTCCGGTTCCCCGCCTCGGAGAACGGTCCGCGTGTATCCCTGGGCGCCATAGTACTCGGTAAACGACTTCATCGTTCCGCGATCAAGCGCTGTCCCGTTGAGGGCGGCAACCGCGATCAGTACAAACGAAAAGCGAAGGGACTCGTTCCGTGGAATGGCGGGGATCTCGTCTTCATCCAATGTGATCGGCACACCGAGGAGCCCCAACCGCCAACGCCGACCAAACGCACACTCCCCGATGAAGAGCGCTGTGACGGCAGACGAAAGAAGCAACAAGGTCATGAGCCCTGTGAGCACACAGAGATCGACCACGGGAGATTCGGAGCTTTCGCGGATCCACCCCGCACCCAGAATGCCTGCGCCATGGGTCGCACCAAGGGCTAGAAATGAAAGCAGCCCGAGACGAGTGCGCGACATCTCGAGCATCAACGCCGCCGTATGCGCACGGGAACGCGTGCAGCCTGTCGGATCCAGTTCGCGAGCATCTCCACTGCGGGCGTCTTGGACGAGATCGCCTCCCGGGCATTGGCCTCGAGCACCGCCGCATGAAGCGTCTCCGCACTCTGCTGGGAAAGAGCCTGCGCATGCTGAACCCCTGCCGCCTGGATCAACCGGACCATGGAGGGGCCAATGCCTCGAATTTGCAGGAGATCCACTTGATCACCGAGCACACGCAACCGCTCTCGTGTGACCCCTGTCTTCTTTGCAAGCGCCGCCCGTTGGCTGGGCGTCGAGACCTGCTCCAGCAGATCCTCGCTCGCTCGCACGCCTTCCTTTTCAAACAGAACACGCTCCTCGGCACTCACGAAGTCGAGGTCCTCCAGGAGATAATGGCTGGCCACCGCTGCTCCGGGGAGGAGGAGGACAGCGGCGACGAGAAGGGCTGCGATGATTGTGACGCGTCTCATGAAGAGGCCTCCGGGTTCACGTGCTGCTTCTACGACTCGGATCGTTCCGAAATTCCCTAGTCGTCGAGCGAAGTCACGGAAGGCACCTGAGGAAAGACGAAACCCAGGGACCAGGACAGTTCAAAATGATTGGTGAAGACCGCATCGAGCTTGGACCCATCCTGATCCGTCACCCGATGGTAATTGATCAGCAGATCGCGCATCTCGAAGTTCATGCTGATCCAGTCGTTCAGGAAGACCCGGAAGCCGACACCCGCAAAGGGAACCAGTGACAGGTCATCTTCGACGTGCGTCCGATCTCCCTCGGCCCTCAAAGTCGCCACACCGGCTCCAAATAGAAGGTGAAGGTCGTACCGAACGACTTCTCCAAACAGCATGGCCTTCCCAATCACGGGAATGATGGAGACGTTGGCGAGTGCGAGCACCTGGATGCTGGTGGTCCCGATTCCAGGTCTCCCGGGGATGAGCCCGGCCTTCGCTTCGCACTCTGCCTGGTCTGCGGCACCCGCCGGGCACAGGCTCTCCCATTTCGCCTTCAGCCCCGCGTCGACCTGCTCGTGGAGCTGCGTGTCCATGGACAGCCCATATTGCAGGTCCAGTCCCACACCGATCCAATCGAGGATGAAATAATTGAAGGACAGCCCGGGCAGGATGTTCCGCTCATAGGGATCATTCAGGGTCACACCCAGCCGCGGACCCACCTCAAACCGGCCCGCCCGCATCAACTTCTGGTGCAGAACCGGCGGGGAGTCGGAAAGCGCTCTCGCCGCCACAGGACTCGAGCCCAATACCGTGATCGCGCACAGGGCCATCGCCATGATCGTGGAGCGTGTCGGCCTCATCGGGGGTACCTGTAGGTGACGCCCGGTGGCAGGAAAAGGCTCACTGAGAACTGCATGTGAACGTCGTTCTGGAAGCTTGAACCGGTCGTCGCAAACTCCTCAATGTACATGTGGTCGGCGAGGGACAGGCTCATCGCGATCCATTGCGCGAGATGCAGTGACACCCCCCCGCCCAGGTTCCAGGTCGGCCGGAAGTCCCCTCCCAATCCCGGAGAGAACGTGCGCATCACGCCAGCTCCCCCAGTCAGGTACGCCGAAAAATGAAGAATGGGCCCCTGGAAGAGCGTGAACTTCCCATATACAGGCGACCAGGTCACATGGCCCCCCGCCTGAAAGTCCCGGAGCCGCCGCTCCGCAAACACCCCGAACTCCTCCGCTATTTCACTCGACACGGGCAGTTCATGGTGAAAAAAGCGATGGTAGGTCCCCCCCACGGCGAAGGTCTCGGAGAGGTGAACATTCAACAATGCGCCTGCAGACCAGTGAAGCGTCAGAGGGTCATTCAAGCTCAGGCCCACGGTCGGGGCCACCTCCACGCGGAGGCCTCTCAGCTGGGATCGTTGTTGATACACCCGGATTTGTCGGGAATCACCGCGTTCTGACGCGGTCCGGGAAGTTCCAGCAGGCGCCGCGATCGCCGGCTCCTGGGCAAACGTCGGGTTGACCAGGAGCAGCACCGCAACGGCACATCCAGCGCTCCACAGAACCAGTCGTTTCACAGCCCCCCCTTCCAACGAATGCTTGCACAGGGGCGAAGGGTATCCTGCGCGCCCGGGGGGGTCAAGGACCGGACGGGGCGTCCGACCGGGCGAAGAGCGCCTCCACGAACCCATCCGCAGAGAAGGGGCGAAGGTCCTCGACACGCTCGCCCACTCCGACATGTAGAATCGGGACCTTCATTTCCTCGCAGATGCCCAGCACAACGCCCCCGCGCGCCGTCCCATCCAGTTTTGTAAGCACCAGCCCAGTCACGGAGACCACTTCCCGGAATTGCCGGGCCTGCTGAATCGCGTTCTGGCCCATGGTGGCATCAAGCACGAGCAGGACCTCGTCGGGGGCATCCGCCCTCGCCTTGCCGAGCACCCGATGGATCTTTTCCAGCTCGCGCATGAGATTCGCGTCGGTGTGCAGACGTCCCGACGTGTCCGCGAGCACCACATCATGCCCTTCCGCGCAGGCGTGCTGGACCGCCTCGAAGAGGACAGAGGCGGGATCGGCGCCCTCCTTGCCCTTCCACAAGTCCACGCCCACCCGTTGCGCCCAGACCTCCAGCTGCTCCACCGCCGCCGCCCGGAACGTATCACCGGCCGCAAGCAGGACACGCTTGCCCTCCCCCTTCATCTGGCTTGCGAGCTTTCCAATCGTGGTCGTCTTCCCGGCCCCATTGACCCCCACCATCATGATCACCCGAGGGGTCTGCCCCTTGCTGGGCGGCACCGCCTCCGCCCCAGCGGACGCCAGAATCCGACCACTCTCAGCGCGGAGCTGAGCCATCACTCGGGACTCATCCCGCCACGCGTCCCGGGGCAGTCCATCCCGAATGCTGGCGAGCAATCTCTCGCTCGTTTTCACGCCGATGTCCGCGGTATAGAGCACCGCCTCCATCTCCTCGAGCGCTGCCTCCGCAGTGCCGTCGGTGCCGAAAAGAGCTGTCAAACGGGAGAGGAACCCCTCACTCCGAGTTCGCTGGAGCCCCACGCGGAGGCGATCGGCCTCCGAGGGCGCGTCGACCGTTCCACTGTCCGAACCAGGCAGTGCATCCGAATCGCCTGAGGTCCGAGCAAGAACAGCCCGGATGGCAACATACAGAAGGCCGGCTCCCACGCCCCCTGCGATGGCCCATTGCATCCATGCGTCCATATCACCCATCCCAGCCTCCTCTCGCTCCCCAGAAAGCGCACACTTGACCGGATTAAACGGCCCGGAGCGCGGGATGATACGGCCCCCGAGGAAGGGGGTCAACCAGCCTCCAGGTCCGTTGTGGGGGACGCGGGCGCGTGGTAGCCTGGAAGCGTGAAATGGCTCCCCCCCCTTTGGTTCCTGCTGGTGCTCACAAGCACCCCGCCCAGCCTCGCCATCGAGATTCGCGTTCGGGGCGCCACCCGCCTCGAGGCGCGCATGGAGCGCCATCCCGGGGGGCTGCTCCTCGTCGGAAGGCTCGTGACCGATTGGGGCGCGGCAGTTCCCGATGCGGCGCTCTCCATCGTCCAGGGCGATCTCACGACCTCACGACTCACACTCGCCGACGGCAGCTTCACGCTCCCCGTGGAGAGGCCGCGTACCCCGACCACGCTCCATGTGCGCCACGCAGGCGACTCCCGGCTGGCCGGAACGGAAAAGACCCTCCACGTGGACGCGGGAAAGGCGATGACGCACCTGAGCCTCCTCATGAGCCCCAATCGGTGGAGCCGCGGCGAGGCCGCCCCCATGGTCTCCATGGAGCTTCGTGCCGATGGAGCGCCCCTCTCTGGCGCGAAAATCCAGTTGATGCTGAACTCGGCCCACCCTCATTTCCTTTCGACCGATTCCCGGGGGCGCCTCGAATGGACTCTCCCGATGGAGCTCCTCTCCAGCGCCGGGACCCATCGCATCCAGGCCCTTCACGCTGGAGACGCCCAGAACGGCGCAGCGCACGCCGAAGGTGAATTCTCGTGGGTCACGACCCCAGAACTCACGCTCGAACGGGTTCAACTGGATGCGCACAATCCCTTCATGCGTGTGGAGGGCACCGCGAAGGTCCCGGATGCCGAGTGGTTCGAACTGCCCATCCAGGTGAGGGTGGACGGCCATCCCGTGGCGGAGGTACTTCCCGACTCGGAAGGGAAAATCAACGGGAGGGTGGAACTCGCAGCACTTCCCTCCCATGCCTACGAATCGACCCGCGTCGTCACTCTCTCGGCGCCCTCCCTTCGCGATTGGATTGCGTACGCGACATCCAACGAAACCCTCATCCGCGTGCCCGCCACCCCGAGGGCGCCTCTTGCGTGGTACCTCACCCTTGTCCTTTTGCTGGCGGCTTCCTACTTCGCATGGGACCGCCTGCGCTCTCTCCTCACGCGTCGGAAATCCGCCAGCGCGCCCTCAGGACGCCCCGCCGACCCAGAACACCTCCGAGGCCGCATCGTCAATCGACAAGGAGCGGGCATTTCCGGAGGACATGTGTGTCTACACTCCGAATCCGGAAGAGGCCCACGCACACAAAGCGACTCCGCGGGATTCTTCCGGATCGCCCACGAGGATCAGGCGCAGGGATCTCTTCTCATCTCCATGGAGGGACATGTCACGGGGCAGAAGGCATTTCACACGCGTGCTCAGCGAGCCGCCCTGCCCCACGACATCGTCCTCAGCACCATTCGGGAGTCGATGCTGGACCAACACCATCGATTGCTCCGTGCCTACGGACAGCACCAGCACTCCCGGCGTTGGAGCCCACGGAAGTCCCTGGGCCACATGCTGCGTGCCACTCCGCACCACCACGCGCTCCATCGGGAAGTGGTGGCACTCATCGAGGCGGCTGCATTTCAACGGGCGGGCGATTCCCTCGACAGCCTGCAGCGTATCGAGAGCCTCGTGTCCACCCTGGTCGAGGCGGCCCCCGCCGGCGGAGAGCGGCAATGAGCAGAAGCATCGCATTGCTCTTGTGTGCATGGCTGTCGTGGCCCGTGGGGAGCCAGGCGGCCACGGGATACAATGTGGAGAACATGCGCTGGGACGGATTGTCCCGTCTCCAGTCCACGGCGGCCGAGGCGGGGGTGGTCCTGGAATCAACGCGGGAACTCAATTGGACCCACATCCACCCCACCGACTATCTCATCCTGATGCATCCCCATGAGATCCCTGATGTGCCCAGTGTCCGGCTCTTCCTCGAGGATGGCGGGACCGTGCTTCTCGCAGACGACTTCGGAGCGGGCCGCGGGCTTGCTGAAGCGTTTGGGATTCACATGACGAGCCCGAACGCACGCTCTCGGACCCTCGACGCCTGGCCCCATCCACCGGTCCGTCCGCCCGGGGATGCCTTCCTTGGATTCAACATGCCGCCGCAGGGGGTCGTTCACCTCAATCATCCCGCTGTCGTGACCGGAGGCGAAGGGCTGACGACGCATCTACAGCTTCCAGGGCCCGACCAGTTCGTGCTCGTGGAAAAGAAGGTCGGAAAGGGAACCTTCCTCGTGCTGACCGATCCCTCCCTTTGGATCAACACCATGATGACCAGCCACCCCAACAAGCAGTTGGCGGCCAATCTCCTTCGTCGCCATTGCCAGGCGGCCCGGTGTGTTGTCCAGATGATTCTCCCGGGGTTCACTGAAGTGGGTGCATACCAGTCGCAACGGGGGGTCGCGGGCGCAACATGGTTCATCACGCGCCTCAGGACCCGTACCCAGCGAGCGCTCGGAGCCCTTCAGGCCCGAATGAGGACGCTGCAATCCGGACCCGGCCCCCTCCTTCTGCTCCTCCTCATTCTTGGGTTCATCACGCTTCCCCTGCTTCACAACGGGAAAAAGCGAAGCGACTCACGGGACCTCTCCCCAGCCCCTGTGGCGTCTCTGGCGACCCCCTTCCACCAGGGGTGGGACACCGCCGACTTCACCCTCCCCGCGAAAGGCGCCCTTCGGCGCCTCCTCCGGGCCCTCCCTCCCGGTGCGCGAGCCCACATCGACCACCCCTCAGAACACCGCGCCCTGGCGCGCTCCCTCGCGCTCAACGCGACAGGTGAAGACGCACGGGACGTCGAGAACGCAGCCTTGCACGCGTTCCAATTCCTCCCTATCCTGGAGGAGCCCGTGGCACCCGTTCTGGCGCAAAGCCCACGGGTGACTGGGGTTGAGTTCCAGGGACTGTGCCGCGCCATAGACCGTGTTCTGAATGCATCCGGGGATCGTGCATGACCGACCATTCACCCGAACGTGACCACGCCTCGGCACTCGCTCGCGCAGACACCTTCCGTCATGATGTCAGCGCGGAGATCGACCGGGTCTATGTCGGTGAACCCGAGACCATCGAGACGCTCCTCATCGCCTTGCTCGCAGAGGGCCATGTCCTGATCGAAGGCGTCCCAGGAATCGCCAAGACCACATTGATTCGGGCGTTTGCGCGATCAATCGGTCTGGATTTCAAACGCATCCAATTCACACCGGACCTTCTCCCCGCCGACATCGTTGGCAGTCATGTGCCCGACCTCAAGACGGGCAGCTTCCGACTTCATCCAGGTCCCATCCACGCGCAGGTCGTCCTGGCCGATGAAATCAACCGGGCGCCTCCACGCACCCAGTCCGCACTCCTGGAGGCCATGGCGGAAAAGCAGGTGACCCTCGATGGGCGAACGCTTGCGCTCGGGCCACCCTTCCTCGTCCTCGCCACTCAGAATCCCATCGAGTCCCGGGGAGTCCACGCCCTCCCCGAGGCCCAGCTGGATCGCTTTCTCCTTCGGCTCTCCCTTGGATACCCTTCCGAAGCGCGAGAGAAGCGCATTCTCCGAGCCGCGGACGTCCCCGTCACCTCGGTCAACC
>CAVOCR010000079.1:0-7508 GCA_963694245.1 Myxococcota bacterium | reverse complement strand
GTGTCTGTTGCGCGTGGGTTGAAGGGATGTCGAACCCTTGACATCCACGCGGGAGCGACCCTAGTGTGATTGGGCCTCAGTGCCCCGATTTCTACCCATTGGTCACGCAAAGTCGACCTTAGCACTGGTGGTGGTGGTGGTCAAGAAACCCGGAGACGACGCAGTAGTGCGAAAACAGCCATGATCATCATTGGAACAGCAGGGCATATCGATCACGGGAAGACCACCTTGGTGAGTCGCCTGACCGGTGTCGAAACCGATCGCCTCAAAGAGGAGAAGGAGCGGGGGATTTCGATTGAATTGGGATTTGCGTATCTCGATGTTCCGGGAGGTCATCGGGTGGGACTCATTGATGTTCCGGGTCATGAACGCTTTGTCCGTCAAATGATCGCAGGTGCGGTGGGGGTGGATCTCGTGATCCTGGTGATCGCTGCCGATGAAGGCGTGATGCCTCAGACACATGAGCATCTCGACATCTGTCGTCTCCTGGGCGTTCAGCATGGAATGATCGCGTTGACGAAGGCGGATCTGGTGGATGCGGAGTGGTTGGCCCTCGTCCAGGAGGATCTCGTCGATTTTGTGGAGGGGACTTTTCTCGAAGGGGCACCCTGTGTGCCTGTCTCCGTAGTGGACGAGGGGCTGTTGGATTCGTTCAAGGAGCGTTTTCATGAGTTCCTGAGCGAGAAGTTTCCAGAGCCCCCCTCACGCGATACCACCCGCCCATTCAAACTCTCTGTGGACAGGGCGTTCACGATGCGTGGTTTTGGAAGCGTTGTGACGGGAACCGCGGCTTCGGGTTCGCTCTCCGTGGGAGAGGAGGTTGTGTTGTTGCCGGGGTCCGAACGCTCCCGTGTTCGGGGAATTCAAGTGCATTCTGTGGATGTGCCTTCTGTGGAAGCAGGTTCACGTGCGGCGATCAATCTCCAGGGAATTGAAAAGTCCTCGATTGAACGGGGTCAGGTCATTACGCGGCCAGGCGAGCTCGAGCCGACCTCGATGTTTGATGCGACGGCCGCCATTTTGAAGAATCTTCCCCGCTCACTTGAGACCCGTTTCAAGGCCCTCGTGCATGTCGGTACGGAACAGCTCCTCGGCACGGTGGTTCTCCTGGATCGGACCCTCGCAGAGCCAGGGGATGAGGTGCTGGTGCAGGTGCGGCTGGAGCGACCCACGGTGGTGTCGCCTGGGGATTGCTTCGTGTTGCGGGGCTTCGAAGTGCTCGACAATTACGGGAAGACACTCGGGGGCGGTCGCATTCTGGATCCGCATCCGGTGAAACATCGCACGGGAGAAGTCCCCGTCGTCGAAGGATTGACGGCGATGCGTGACGACGCTCAACTTCTGGAAGCCATTCTTCGGTTGCGCGGCGAGCGGGGAATGAACTGGAGTGAATTGCGGCGATGTGTCGCTCGATCGATGGGGGCCCTCCGGGATGACCTGGGAAGAGGCGTTTCAGAAGGATGGGCCCGGGCATGGAAAGGCGATGAGGGAATGTGGCTGCACGAGGATGCGTATGTTTCCATTCGTGAACGTGCGCTGCAGTCCGTGGATGCATACCACACGGAGAACAGAGCGCTTCCAGGGATCCCGCGGGAACAGCTGCGAGGATCCACGGGATGGGAGATCGACCCTCGCTTCTTTGCGGTGATTCTGGACGATCTCACCGGGAGTGGTGAGGTGGTGCTGGAAGGAGACCTGGTCAAGAGGCCAGGGTTTGAAGCGCGCCTGAGCGCCCAGCAGAAGGAACTCTGTGATCGTCTTCAGAGCCTGTATCGCGGTGCAGGGCTCCAACCCCCTCTGCTCGCCGAGTGTGAGGAGCGCCTGAGCCTCTCCGCGGAGGAGGTTCAGGAAGGGGTGGACATTCTCGTTCGAAGTGGAGGACTGGTTCGAACGAAGGGCGGTCTTTGTTTTGCGCAGGATGCCCTTGTGGACCTACGCGAACGGCTCGTGACGCATTTGAAGGCCAACGGCGAGATCACGACTCTGCAGTTCAAGGAACTCACGAATGCTTCCCGGAAATTCACGATTCCCCTTGGAGAGCATTTTGATTCGATTCGATTGACGGTCCGCGTGGGGGACAACACCCGGCGACTGCGGTAGTGCTCGGACTCTCAGGCGTTCAGCGACTGCCAGGCTTCCCATTTCGATCGCCCCATCTCGTCTTTGGCTGAACGCGCCCGGATTCGGAGTGCGGTGAAGCCTCGATAGGACATCTGAGCGTTCATCTTGGCGAGCGCATCCGTCGCGTTGCTCGCTTCTCGAACGATGAACTGAATCATGTGATTGAAGGGATCCTGGGTTTGCGTTTCCGCGGAAAACAGAGTGCCCTGTTGACTGGGATGCTCGTAGACGGTGACGTCGAACGGGATCTCTCGTCCCAGTTTTGCCGCCATGATCTGATAGGTCCCCTGAACGTCCATGTCTGGGACTCCCCGTGGGCTGTTCGGTTCAATCGCCTGGATCATCCCGGTCGCTGAGATGGATGTCAACCGTCGGAGATCCGGGGCACCAGCGCTGCATCGACCTCGGCCGGGTGGGTCTGAAGCCATCGGTAGAAGGTGCTTCGGGGGATTCCCAGGGCCTGATGGGTTCGTTTGCGAGAGCCCCCCTGTCGAATCAATTCCCGAAGGATTGCCTGATCGCGTTGTCGTTCGAGAACGTTGGATGGACGGGGAGAGGAGACAAGGCTCGGAGAGGAGAAGGAGGTACGCGGCAGAATGGACTGGGGACCGAGAACGGATCCTCGGATGAGTTCGTTGCGCAGTTCCCGGATGTTTCCGGGCCAGGTGTGATGTGAGAGTCGTGTGAGCAGACCGGGTGTCAAAGCGACGGGTTCGGGGAGTGAGCGGGTGATCGTGTGGGCAATCCACGCAAGATCCAGAGGTCGCTCCCGGAGAGGGGGGATGCGAAGTCGGAGAACGGCCAGGCGATGGAGGAGATCGGCTCGGAATTCACGAGTTCTCACGGCTTCGTCCAGATTCCGATGGGTCGCCGCTAGAACACGGGCCCGGAGTGGAATCATCCGTTCGCCTCCCACTCGTCGAAATTCGCCCGTCTCCAGGGCTCGAAGAAGATGCGCCTGGATGGGGGAGGGAAGCTCTCCCAGTTCGTCGAGGAGAACGGTTCCATTGCCCGCCCGTTCGAGGATTCCGACATGACGCCGGGTGGCGCCGGTGAATGCACCCGCTTCATGTCCGAAGAGTTCCGAATCGGCCAGTTGTCCGGAGAGGGTCGCGCAGTTGATGGCTTCCCAGGGCTCTTTCTTCCGGCTGGACTGGGCATGAATCCATCGTGCGATGACCTCCTTTCCCACGCCTGTTTCTCCTTCAATCAGGACGGGGGCGTTCGATGCGGCGAAGAGGGTCGCGTCGAGAAGGACTCCGAGCATGGCTGGATCGGCCGCAATGCATCCCTCTTGATCGATTCGCCGACTTCCGTCGGCGGCGATGTGACCCTCGATCCGGACGGCGAGTGTTCCCATTCGGAGGAAGGGGCGGAGGAGGCGCGGGAGGGGAGAACGCGTCCGTGGGCGCAGGTCGGGGCCGAGTTGGCCCTGTACTCCTCGTCGGCAGAGTACGAAAATCTGCGCGGAGGGAGGCTGCGAGATTTCTGGCTGTGGCTGAATTGTACTCACGATGTCACCTCTTGATCCGTTTTCTCATCTCTTGTGTCGGACCTGGACATTGGAATGAGGACGACTTTTTTGCCTTCGGGTCGCCAGGGGTCGAAAGTCAATTCGATAGACGAGCTATTCGCTCCGCTTTCAAGAAGGGGGGCTGTGCGGAGGTGTACAGCATTCTGGGTCATTCTGACTCTCGTTCTGGTCTCGACCAGCGCGGTGAATGCACAGGTGCGTCGAGGCCGCAAAGCGAAGTCGGAGCCGATTCCCCTGCCGGAGGAGTCGGAAGAGAACGAAGAGCCCATTCTCCAAGACTCCCCCTTTCTTCCTCCGCCTCTTCCGCCGCCGCCTCCTCCCCCGCCGCCGCCGGAGACACGGGAGTTGATTCGGGTCGAGCCGTGGTCACTTCTGGGTGGACGCACACTGGACCAGGATCGCACGGCGATGCGGATCGAGATTGGCTGGCCAGAGATCTCGTTGGCGGTTCACATCCCGGTTCATGAGAACGTCGAAATCATTCCTCACATGGGATTCTTCTTTGGATTGCCCATCGTGGGGGCAGCGGTCACGGATTCTTCAGGGGAGGCGCAGGCCACGTCGTGTTGTGGTGCGGGAAACTCAGCGGGTGTCGCAGTGCGATGGCTTGTGCATACGCGGCGAGTGTTCTCCCTGGGGATGCAGTTCGACATCGCTCCCCTCGCCAAATACGACATGGATGCCCTTCCAGGACTCGACTTCGGAGTTCGGGTGGGCGTCGGTCTGATTTTTGACTATGTCCTGCACGATGGAATGAATCTCGTGGGTGGGATGGAGATTCCTCTCGACATCTATTTCTCGACACCCACGACCCTCATTCTACCCATCAAGATGCGTGTGGGTGTGGAGAGCTTCATCTCCGAGGATTCCGGGTTCTTCGCCGTGGTCGAGATCAGTCCCGGAATCTTTGTCCGCTATGCCCAGGACAATGTCGCGGGATTCGGCGCAATGGGACGGGTCGGAGGCATGTTCCGGTTCTAGCCGGGCAGCCCCCCCACTTCGGAGCACACCTTCTCAGGCGACTTCAGGGACCGACTCACGGGTCCATTTGTGTGCCAGTTCCTCTGTCGTGGAGGTCTGTGGACAGGGGGGGAGTGCGTTCAGAAAACGGCTCCCGTAGCCCGCGGTTCGAATCCGCTTGTCGAGGATCGCGACGACCCCTCGATCGTTCCGGTTCCGGATCAATCGACCAAATCCCTGCTTGAGAGAGAGAATCGCGGTCGGAATCTGAAATTCCTGGAAGGGGTTGCGGTTTTCGTCCCGGAGCCGATCCAGTCGGGCCTGCACCAGGGGGTCTCCGGGGGATTGAAAGGGGAGTCGGTCGATGATCACGCAGGAGAGGGCCTCGCCTGCGACGTCCACTCCCTCCCAGAAGCTTGACGTCGCGAAGAGGACAGGATTGGGGGTCTCCCGAAAACGTCGAATCAGGACATCCCTCGGTGCCTGTCCCTGGCGGAAGATGGCGTGAGGGAGCCGATTTTCGAGGAGCTGGTGGCATCGGTCGAGCATCCGGTAGCTGGTGAAGAGCACGAACGCTCTCCCTTCGGTGATACGCAAGATGCTCTCAATCTCTTCAGCAGCGGCTTCTGCGAACGCGGGATCATTCGGCATTGGCAGATGGGTGGGAAGATGCAGCGTGACCTGATTGGCGTAGTCGAAAGGACTCGCAACGACCTGTGTGAGCACGTCTGTGCCGGCCCCCATTCGATCCCGAAAATGGGCAAAACCGTCCCATTCGTCCGCATCGGTCGTCAGGGTTGCGGAAGTGAACACGTAGGTGCGCGGGTGACTGAAGAGCGCGTCTCGGAAGATGTCCGCCATTCGAATGGGGATCGCTTGAAGAAAGGTCCCGCGGCCGCGTCTCTCCACGCAATGCACGCGATCCCGATCGTCGAGCCAGAGCAGATCATCCAGGGCGTCTCGGAGCATCGCGGCCCGGGTCGCCAGCGGCGAGAGGGGATCTCCCGGGAGTCCCTTTCGTGCGCAGAGCCCTTCCACGGCATCGAGCTCCATGCGGAGCGCGCTGAGCAATGTGTGGCTCTCGGAGGGGACGTTGCTCGTGGCCATGCGTGTGCGGCCTGGAGGGAAGGAACTGAAGGAGTCAAAGAAGGCGTCGCAGCTGTCGAGGGTCCGGTCGAGAAGTCGCCGATCCGGGGCTTCGAGCTGTCGTGTGTTTCGGAGGGCTCTTCGCGCATCGTGAGCCAGTTCCCGGATTCGCCAGTTGGAGACCTGGACTCCAAAAAACTGGCAGGCCACATCCTCCAGTCCATGCGCTTCGTCGAAGATCACGACCTCGGGCGTCGGAATGAGCGCGGCATCCCAGACCTCCTTCAACGCGAGATCGGCGAAGAAGAGGTGATGGTTCACGATCAACAAATCGGCCGTCATCGCTTTCCGGCGCGCAAGAACGACGAAACACTCCTCGAAATGTGGGCATTGGGTTCCTCCGCAGCGCTCCGGCGTAGAGGTCACGTCATGCCATATGCGTGCGTCTTCCGGGACATCTTCCAGTTCCGCGCGATCGCCTGTGAGCGTTTCGTCCGCCCAGCGATCGATCTGGAGAAAGGTCTCGACTTCGGGTGATCCGGCAATGGGAGGGTGATCCCGAAGCGCGGCAAGCTGGTCGAGACAGAGGTAGTTGGAACGCCCTTTCAGCAGCACGGCGGTAAACGGGATGTCCAGGGCTTCGTCGAGCAGCGGGATGTCCTTGTGGAAGATCTGTTCCTGGAGGTTTCGGGTGGCCGTCGCGATGAGTACCCGTTGTCCCGAGAGGAGGGCGGGGACCAGATAGGCGAGCGTCTTCCCCGTTCCCGTCCCCGCTTCGATCATCAGGGATCGGCGTTCTTCGATGGCTTCTTCCACCGCCTGTGTCATGGCAAGCTGGCCCGAGCGGGCCTCGTACCCATCAAGTCGTTGCGCCAGGGGACCCTGAGCGGAGAGGACGTCGACTGCGCGGGTCACTGGATACCTATGGGGAAACGGGGGTCTGGCTTGCTACGGACTCGGTTTTACCGCAGACTCGGCGCGCTCGCAAATGGGGAAAACAGGCCGTCTGGAGAGGGTGATGGAAGACCACGACAAGGGAAAGGAAACCGACGAGGCCCTTCGACCTGAACTGCAGGAGCAGTTTGAGGAATGGCGGAGGGGCCATGCGAGTCTTGACTCGCTCGATTCGAGTGGTGCGACTCTGGATGGAGAGGCCGCCCTTCGCGCCGTTCGTCGAACCCGACAGATTCGCTGGTTCACACTCCTCGTGGTGGCCACATTGTCTGGAATGGGCATCTGGGGTTCTCGGATGGACATCGCCTATTTCTTTTCGCCCTCCGAGGCCGTTTCGATGGGGGATCTCCGGGTCCAGTATGTCGAAGGAAACCAGGAATTGGCTGCGGGAAGCAATCGCTATGTCGAGGCGGAGGGTCTGATCGCGACGCTTATTCACGACGCCGCCCATCACCAGTATTTCTTTTGTCCTCTCTACAACATTCTCGTCCGGACTCCGAACCCCGTGCGCTTGCCGCTCAACAAGACGTTTCATGAACTCGACGCGGTGGATGGAAAGCTCCTTCACGGTCAGGTGGCCATGGTCTGGGAGCTGGCGGTCGATGTCTCTGCTCGCGGAAGGCTCATCGCGCTCTCCGATTTGCCGAGTCGCTGGCAGTCCATCTGGCGTCATTTCGCTCCGGATACGGAAGGAGTGGACGCCTCGCAGGTCATGGTGTTGATTGATGGGGGACGGACAGACGAGGAGCGTCCCGGATCGTATCTGCGTCATGTGCTGGTGGGGTTTGTTTCGCTGCTGATTCTCCTCGGGTCCGTGTTCTTCTATCGCCGCGCTCGGCGGGAAGAGGCTGCG
>CAVOCR010000078.1:0-7549 GCA_963694245.1 Myxococcota bacterium | reverse complement strand
CATCGCAACGAGGGCCAACGACGATTTCGGTCGGTATCTCGCGTACGGCATCACGATGCTGATCGGGATTCAGGCAATCGTGAACATCGGCGTTTCCCTCGCTCTCCTGCCGACCAAGGGATTGACTCTCCCCTTCATCAGCTTTGGAGGCACCAGCCTCGTGATGACGGCGTTTGGCGCCGGAGTGATTTTGAATATTTCACGTTGGACTACGGAATCCGGAGAGGTTCCGATCCCTCCGCGCTCTCCCGCCAGACCGGCTTCGCCCTCTGGAAAACCACGCCTTCGGGTGGGAAGGGCGGCGACGTGATGCAGACGAAGACCACGCAGCAACAGGACCCGGAAGGGAGCACGGTCATGATTGAGCCGGACACCACATTGCGCGTTGTGATTGCGGGCGGGGGCACGGGCGGGCATCTCTACCCGGGGATTGCCATCGCTGAGGCCTTTCTTGCGGCGTATCCTGACGCGGAGATCCGCTTCATTGGGGCGCGAACAGGGATTGAGGCACGCGTGCTCCCGAAAGAGGGGTGGAACGTGCATCTCATCGATGCCTCTCGTCTCCGAGGCGGAGGTCTTCCGGTCGCTCTCAAGGGACTCTTTCGAATCCCTGGGGGAATCCTGAGTTGCGTGCGTGTCTTTCGGGAGTTCCGTCCTCACCTCGTGGTGGGCGTCGGGGGCTATGCCTCGGGTGCTGCGATGCTCGCCGCCTCATTCTGCGGTGTTCCAGGCGTTGTGCAGGAGCAGAACGCCATCCCAGGGATGACGAATCGTGTCGCCTCGAGCCTTGCTGCACGGGTGTACACCAGCTTTGAATCCGCCGGAGCGCATTTTGGCGGCGACAAGGTGCGGCTTCTCGGCAATCCGATCCGCGCTCGTATCCGGGAGAGTCTGAGCCAGGCGACACGTCGCCGGGGCCTCGGCGAAGCGGAGGCCCCGCTGCACGTCCTCGTCTTCGGGGGCAGCCAGGGGGCTCGTTTTCTGAATCAAAATGTCCCGGATGCGCTCGCACGAGTCCACGCTTCAGGCGCGCCTCTCCGAATCGTGCATCAAACCGGAACGAATGATGTGGAGAGTACTCAAGCAGCCTATTCAGCTCTTGGGATCGAGGCCGAGGTCATGGCCTACATCGACGACATGGCAGCCCGCTATCGGTGGGCGGATGTCGCGATCTGTCGCTCGGGGGCGTCCACAGTCGCTGAGTTGACCACCGTGGGACTTCCTGCGCTTCTCGTTCCCTTTCCGCTTGCGGCTCATGACCACCAGACGGCGAATGGTCGTGCGGTGGTGGAGGCCGAAGGCGCGATCATGATCCGTCAGGAGGAATGGCATCGGGAAACCGTCGCCGAAGAGCTCCTGGAATTGGCTGGAAACCGGTCGCGACTCGCTGAAATGGCAGAGAACAGTCGGGGCATGGGACGTCCCGCCGCAGCGGACGCGATCGTCCGCGATTGCATCGCGCTTCTTGAGGAGCGCGGTCAGTTCCTGGGAGGGTCGTCATGATGGCTTGGCCGACTCCCCAGGGAACCACCCTCGAAGAGGCTCACCTCGCACTCCAGTCGTGCATGCGCGGAGACGTGCGATTGAATGCGGACCTCGGTTCACATACGACCTGGAAGGTGGGGGGACCCGCGGATCTCCTCCTGATTCCGGCAGACGAGAAGGACCTCGCCGCTGCGCTCCAGGTGCTCGCGGAGTTTGGCGTCTCGTGGGTCGTGCTCGGGAAGGGCTCCAACACCCTCGTTTCGGACGGGGGTTATCGGGGTGCTGTCATCCGCCTGGATGCGGGATTTGAGGAGATTCACCATCAGGAGAATGCTCTCGGAGACGGCCGGCATCTGCTGGTCGCAGGTGGAGGTGCTTCCATCAACGCTCTTCTCCGGTACGTCGTCGTCCACCGCCTCGCAGGCGTGGAGATGTTGACGGGCATCCCCGGGACCGTGGGGGGAACCGTTCGCATGAATGGAGGGACTCACCTCGGCGAATTCTCCGACGCTCTCCATGGAGTTCGCTTGATGGAGCGCGATGGAACTGTCGTCGAGCATCCCGCAGAGAGATTCGCGTTTGGCTACCGGTCCTCTGCCATTCAGTCCGACCAAATCGTGTGCGAGGCCCATATCGCCGTGAACACGGCAGTGGACGACTCGTTCGCGCGGACCATTCGGGAGGTCAAGGAGCGGCGTCGGGAGACGCAGCCTCTGACCCAGCCCAGTGGCGGAAGCACCTTCGCGAATCCGGAAGGGGACAAGGCCTGGCGCCTCCTCGAGGCCGCGGGATTGCGCGGGGAGGTCGAGGGCGGGGCCCGCTACTCGGACGTGCATGCCAATTTCATCGTGAACGATGGAGAGGCGACGGCAACGGACATTGAGACGCTGATTCGAAGAGGAAAAGAACGCGTGGAAGGGATCTCAGGAATCGTCCTGCGCGAAGAGGTGTGCCGACTCGACCCAGAAGGCTGGGCACACGACAAGGAGGGGGAATGACCCCGCGACCGAATTCATCCGGCCCCCGCTGGAACAATCGCGTGAAACCCCGCACTCGCAGTCGGGGAGCCGACCTCGCGGAGTGGGGCGACATCGCACGGAGGGCGCGCCCCTTTGTGCTGGTCGCGCTCTTTTTGATGGCGATGCCCATCATTGGTGTCCAGGGGTGGCGTTATTTTCGGTCCAGTGATCACTTCACTCTCAAGAATGTGGAGGTTCAGGGCAATGTTCGCGTCGTGCCGAAGGAGATTCTGGCGTTTGCGGGCGTCGGTGTTGGCCAGCGAATCCTTGAGTTGGATGAGGGGCATATTGCCCGTGAAATTGAACGTCACCCACGGATTCGAAGCGCTCGAGTGCGCGTCGATCTCCCCGATCGCCTGACGGTGTTCGTGGAGGAACGGGGTGCCTCTGCTGTGGTGGTTCTTGGGCGTCTCTATCTCGCGGATGAGAGAGGCGTGGTGTTCAAGCGAGTGGAAGATACCGATGAGATCTCCGGTCTTCCCTTCATCACGGGGTTGAACCGGGACGAACTCCTCGGGGAGGAGACGCAGGGCTCCGGGCAGGCTCTGGTCAGCGAGGGCATTCAGCTTGCGACCGCCTACTCGGCTCATGCCGTCAGTCGGGAAAAAGAACTCGGTGAACTTCATCACGATCCGCTCTTCGGCTGGACCATCGTGACGGGAGACGACGCGATGGAAGTTCGCCTCGGCTCGGGAAGCCTGGATGAAAAATTGGATCGTCTGCACCACATTGTCCGTGATCTCGCTGCTCGAGGTGCACGGGCGGATGTGGTGCGATTGGATGCGGCCCGGGATCCGGGGCGTGTTGCCGTGAGAATGCAGTATGTGGGGGAAGGGGACCGTACTTCGAAGGGGGATTCGAAGCGAAAGGGTCGGAGCGGAAAAAAGGTGAGGAAGTCACGCGGGTCGGCACTTGAAAAGGCGGCTCCGAATCAGAGGAAATCAGAGACCAAGGGGACTCCTCGAAGCGGTGAGGCTTCGGGGGGAATGCGATAAACGAGAGACAGGTAGACGACGCTCTCCGGTGCACGGAGGACGTCGCTTCGCATGGCGCAAGATCAGAAGAGGCAAGTCATGGGTAGGAAGGGAGAAATCGTGGTCGGACTCGATATCGGGACGACCAAAATCTGCTGTATCGTAGCCGAGTCCACGGAATCCGGTGTGGATATCATAGGAATCGGCACGAGTGAGTCACGCGGCCTCCGGAAGGGCGTCGTCGTCAACATCGAGCAGACAGTCGAGGCGATCCGCAAAGCGGTCGCTGAGGCCGAGCTGATGGCTGGTTGCGATATTGAGACCGTGTATACGGGAATTGCGGGAGCGCACATCCGAGGCTTCAACAGTCGCGGAATCGTGGCCATCAAGGACCACGAGGTGACGCGTGCGGACATCGATCGAGTCATCGATGCGGCGAAAGCGGTTCCGATGCCGATGGACCGGGAGATCATCCACATTCTCCCTCAAGAGTATGTCATCGACCAATGCGATGGGGTCAAAGAGCCCATCGGCATGAGCGGTGTTCGACTCGAAGCGAAGGTCCATATCGTGACGGCTGCGAAGGCGTCACTCGAGAACATCATCCGGTGCGCGAATCGCACGGGACTGCATGTCGCGGACGTCGTCATCGAGCAATGCGCCAGCGCGACAGCCACGCTTTACGAAGATGAGAAGGAGCTGGGCGTTGCGCTTGTCGACATCGGCGGCGGGACCACGGACATCTCGATCTTCTTCAACGGCGCCATCGTTCACACCAGCGTGATCCCTGTCGGGGGCAATCATGTGACGAACGACATCGCCGTCGGTCTTCGCACTCCGCGTGCCGAGGCCGAGCAGATCAAGCAACGCTACGGGTGTGCCCTCACCAGCATTGTCGGGGACGACGAGACGATCGAAGTCCCGAGCGTGGGAGGCCGGGAGCCTCAGACTCGCTCGCGTCAGCTTCTCTGTGAGATCATCGAGCCGCGCATCGAGGAGATGTACAACCTGATGCATGATCAGATTCAACGCTCTGGGTATGGAGACATGCTCGCGAGCGGTGTGGTCATCACGGGGGGCGCCTCTGTGATGGATGGAATGGTCGAGCTGGGTGAAGAGGTGATGGGTCTTCCGGTTCGTCTGGGGCAACCCGGCAAGGTCGGAGGCCTGGCCGATGTCGTACGGAGTCCGAAGTACAGTGCTGCAGTTGGATTGACGCTCTATGGAGATCGTCAGGAGGCCCATCATGCGGCGTTCGGAAGAGTGAGTGCGAGCGGGGGACGCGTGGCCATGATGGGTTCGCGTCTGAAGCGGTGGCTTGGGGAAATTTTCTAGTCGGGGTCGCGCCTCATGGGCGCATGGAATGGATACGCAGGGAGGACGAGATGAGTCAATTGAGCTTTGGAATGACACGTCAGGAGGGCGCGCGAATTCGCGTCGTCGGTGTAGGTGGTGGCGGCGGAAATGCCGTGAACTCCATGATTGAAAACGGCCTCGAAGGCGTCGATTTCATTGTGGCGAACACGGATCTGCAGGCGCTGGCTGCGAACAACGCACCCAACAAACTGCAGCTGGGCGAAAAGCTGACACGGGGGTTGGGTGCAGGAGCGAATCCGGAGATCGGCTGGAAGGCCGCGCACGAAGATCAATCCCGCATCGCCGAGGCGCTCGAAGGGAGCGACATGGTGTTCATCACCGCAGGAATGGGGGGTGGAACCGGGACGGGGGCGGCCCCTGTGATCGCGCAGGTCGCCCGGGAAATCGGTGCGCTTGCGGTCGGAGTGGTCACCAAGCCCTTCGACTTTGAGGGGCGGATGCGTTTGCGGAAAGCCGACGAGGGGATTCGGAATCTGAAGGAGTCCGTGGACACCTTGATCGTCATTCCGAATCAGCGACTGCTTTCGATTGCGAGCGAGAACATGAGCTTGTTGGATTCGTTCCGGCGAGCGGATGACGTGCTCTTGAATGCGGTTCGGGGGATCTCGGACCTCATCACCACGCCAGGTCTCATCAACGTCGATTTCGCGGATGTGAAGACGATCATGAGCAACATGGGCATGGCGTTGATGGGCACGGGTCTTGGACGCGGTGAGAAGCGGGCGATTGAGGCGGCGCAGGCCGCGATCGCGAGTCCTCTTCTCGAAGATGCGGCGATGGACGGTGCCACAGGGCTTCTGATCAACATCACGGCGGGTCCAGATCTCACGCTCTATGAGATCAATGAAGCGACGAGCCTGATTCAGGAGGCCGCTCATGATGATGCGAACATCATCTTTGGGACGGTGATCAACGAGTGCATGCGGGAGGAGGTCACGATCACCGTGGTCGCCACGGGATTTGATCGCGTCCGACAACAGTTCGACAACGCGATGATCTCGGGCTATTCCGAGCAGCAGCAGCAGCAGCAGCAGCCTCAGGGACATTATGCAGGTGTCCCTCAGAACAGTGCCTACATTGCTCCGAGCCGGGTGGTGCCCTCTGCGCCCGTTCCGCAGCAACCCCAGGCAGTGGCCGCTCCCCCAGCGCCTCGACCTGAGGTGGTGCGCCAGGTTGCGGCCAACCCGGCGTCTTCACAGCCTCGGATCAATCCCCAGGTTGCGTTGAACGATCCGGGCCTGGATCGCCCCGCCTACATGCGCGACGCGCAGCGTGGGCGACAGATCCCCGCGGGTGCGGCGGAGCCTGGACCTCAGCACAAGCAACTGGATCCCGACCAGCAGAATCCCTTTCTGGAGTCGGATCACAGTGAGTTCGACACACCGACGTTTCTACGTCGCTGAGCGACCGGGTCTTTTCGGCGATACCCTCCCTCCTTCGCCGGAGAGCTCGGAATCCCTGGGTGGTTGGGGTGCATCTTCCCCCGACCCCGATGGGTGCGCTCAGCCGCCCAGGGGATCGCGAGGGGCATGGCCTTGGGTCATGTCCCTCACTTTTTTCATTCACTGTCGTTGGAGTCTGTCGTATCTGCTGTCCATTCTGGCGGGATGCAGCGAACACCTTCGTCCATGGGTTCACAGCGCGTATGGGGTGGGCAGGTGTCGCACCCTTCCTCGAGTGGTACGAAGAGGGGAGGCGAACTGGGGTCACAGGCCGCCAGACCGAGAGCGAGTGAACCGAAAATGCACAGCGTTGCGATGATGCTTTCGACGGTGAGGTTGGATGCTGGCATGCGCTTCCCTTTTAGCAGTGTGGGGCGTCTTGACCATGAATGGGTCCAAGCGTATTCTCCTCCCACGCCAAATCAACCCCTTGAGGAGTTTCCATGTCGCTCTACATACGCCTGCTGACCACAGCTTTCCTTGTTTTCTCCATGGTGGCCTGCGCTACGACCACTGATGACGAGGCTGGAACGAGCACCACGGGAGAGGAGACCGGGATTGATGTCAATGTCACTCCGGGGCCGAACGAATGCCAGAGTGCGGCGGATTGCGTCGCGAACAATGGGGTTGCGGGCAGCTGCATGATGTGGGCCTGCGAAGCCTCCGGCGAGGGGCATAATGTCTGCGTGGAGGGTTTCGCCGGAGTGAACACGGCGTGTTCCGAGGGATGCACTCCCGATGCGGCAGCCTGTCAGCAGTGCGCATGCGATGGGGCTGGAGGCTGTGGAGCCCGAGCGGCCTTCGACTACTCCCTTTGTGGCGCCACGGATGGCTGCACGGGTGACTTCTGCATCGATGGCGAGTGTGTCGTGGATACGGTCGTCGTGGATTGCTCCGATTCGAATGTCTGCACGGATGATGTGTGTTCCGAGGGAGTCTGCTCGTACTCCAGCAATGTTGCCGACTGCGACGACGGGGACGACTGCACGGAGAATGACGCGTGTGCGGACGGCGCATGTGCCGGTTCCGACGCAGAGTACTGTTTCTGTGAACTGGATGAAGATTGCGATGACCTCCCGGTGAACCTCTGTCTGGGTGAGTACAGCTGCGTTGAGGGATGGTGCCTGCCGGAAGAAGGTGCGGGTGTGACCTGTGAGGTTTCGGGGTCCTGTGAGATTGCCACCTGCGATCCCGCCACGGGGGAGTGCAGTTCGGAGTGGCTCGCGGATGGAGCGAGCTGTGACGACTGGGA
>CAVOCR010000077.1:0-7562 GCA_963694245.1 Myxococcota bacterium | reverse complement strand
GGAGGCGTAGATCAGGTTCACGTAGGGCGCAAGATGATCCGCGAGGACCATCTTCTTGATGAATCCCGTCGCGATGAGGAACACCCCCTCCCGATTGCGCGTCTCCGTATGGACGGGTCCCCTGGCGAACTGGGGAAGGAGGTCCGACGCCCGGACGATGGGCCCCGCGACAAGCTGCGGGAAGAAGGCCACATACAGGCTGAAGCGAAGGAAGGAGTCCGTGGGATCCAATCGCCTTCGATACACGTCGATCGTGTAGCTCAGGGTCTGGAACGTATAGAACGAGATCCCCAGAGGAAGGATGATGTCGAGTCGAGGCGCCTCCCGCACGATCCCGAACGCTCCCAGGACATCCGTCCCGGCCTCGAGGAGAAAATGGGTGTACTTGAAGAACACCAGCATCCCGAGATTGACGCAGACGCTGGAGAGGAGCAGGAGCTTCCTCCGACGCTCCCTCTCCTCATGCCGAAGCGCTCGGCCGACCGCGTAGTCCACCAGAGACGAGATCGCGAGCAGGGAAGCGAGAGGTACGCTCCACCACATGTAGAAGAAATAGGACGCTGCAAGCAGCCACCCTTCCCTCCTTCGACCCTCCAGCAAGCGCGCACCGAGCAACACCGCGGGGAAGAAAATCAGGAATTCGAGGCTGTTGAAGAGCATGAGTCCATTGTGCAATCGGACAGGCCGCCCCACCGCTCGCATGAGGCGCGAGGGGAGAGCTTTCAGACGATATCACCCCCGCATGTCTCGTACCACCATCACACCGTGGGCTCTTCCGGCGCCATTCACGACGCCGTCCATGGGAGACGCCCGTTGGCGTTCGAGGGGTCATTCGCCCCCTTCCGCTCTCTTTGGGAGAAGAGGAAAGGGGCGCATCATGATAGCGTGTCATCTCACTCGAGGGTGGTGATTGGAGCGCTTCACGGACGCAGGCCCCACGGCGGAGGCGTGCTCTCAACCTCCGCTGGCTGATGCGAGGGGAACCCCATGACAGACAAGGGCTCGACCGATCCCATCAGCGCCGAGACGCTTGCGAAACTGAGCATTGAAGGCGCTGAAACGCTCCGCCATGACACCGACACCGCGCCCTTCCAGGCCTTCAAGGGCGAGATGCCGGCAAACAACATCGTGTTGGGGCCGGTTCTTGGAAAAGGCGGCATGGGAGTCGTCTATCTCGGAAAGCAGGCAGTTCCAGAGCGCTATGTGGCGGTGAAGAAGGCCCGAACTGACGAGAACAATCTGGAAACCCTGCTCCTTCAAGAGGCCCTGATCACAGGGATGCTCGAGCACCCCAACATCGTGCCGATTCACGAAATCCGCCACTCCCAGTCGCGGGCCGTGGAAGTCATCATGAAGCGTATTCAAGGGGTCACCCTTGAAGAACACCTTCAAGCCACTCATGAAGAGGGCCACGTCCTGGAGCGAGCGCTCGAGGTCTTGATTCAGACATGCAATGCCCTCGCCTTTGCCCACGCCAAAGGCATCGTGCACCGGGACATCAAGCCCCAGAACATCATGCTCGGGGAGTTTGGCGAGACCTACCTCCTGGACTGGGGCATCGCCGTGCGCCTGGACCACGTGACAGAATTTCCCAGGGGGCTTGTCGGAACTCCACGCAGCATGGCTCCCGAAATGCTCAGCGGCGACCCCGCCGATGTGAGTCCCCAGACAGACATCTATCTCCTGGGCGCCACCCTCCACGAAATTCTCACGGGAGAGGCGCGTCATCAGGGCAAAGGGAAGGCCCTCTTCAAGCTGATCCGGGCATCGGAACCGAAGACCTACGGACCCGACGTCCCCGTGCAGCTCGGGGAGCTCGTGAATCAATGCTGCCACGTCGACCCCGCTCAACGCCTCCCGACCGTCACCCTCTTGCGGGATCGCCTTCAAGCGTTCCTGCATCATCGCCATGCCAGCGATCTCCTCGAGAGCGGGGATGCAGAGTTGCGCATTGTCGCTGAACTGCTCGCCAACCAGAACGACGGGGGACTGGAGCGGGTCAAGCTCTACCACCACATTCACCGTGCGCGATTCGCCTTTGAGCGTGCGCTCGTCATGGATCGCAGTCTCACGAAAGCCCGAGAATCACTCCTGGCTCTCGTGGACATCGTGACCGTCCAGCTCCTGGAAGAAGGGAAACACGATGCTGCGGCGTGGTTCGCGGAATCCAGTGGGATGCTCTCCGCCCGGGTTCAGGAGCGGCTCGACGAGGCCCGAGAGAGCACGGAGCGGGAGCGGGCGGAAGAACAACGCCTTCAGCTCATTGGCGCTTCCCACGACCCTTCGTCCTCCGCGCTCGTCCGCATCCTCCTCACCTTTGCGGTCTTCGTGAGTGTCGGGATGGTCGCCTACTACATCATCAGCAGCGTGACGCTGCACCGGACCGTGTTGCCCGAAGAGCTGCTGTTCGAGGGCCTGACACTGCTCGTCCCCATCATCCTGGTCTTTGTCTTCGGTCGGCGAAAACTCATCTTCGATCCCGTGGGTCGACGCGCAGCCATTGGAATTGTGGGCGGAGCCATCTGTCTCGTCCTGCATCGCTGGGCAGGCGTTCATTTCGACTTGCCCAGCGAGGCCATTGTCACCACCGAGAAATTCCTCATCGGACTCGCATTCGCAAGCACCGCGCCGGCGATCCCGAGCGGCATGATCATCGGACTCATCTGCATCGCCACGGGCATAGCGACCGTTCTGTTTCCGGCCTTCATCCTCCCCGGAAGCCTCTTGATGGTCCTCTACATCGCCCTTTTCCTCATACGGGATGTCTACGTGGAGTCGAATCGAACGTCGGATGGGCGATAGGCGTGCGCCTCCGGAGCCGCGTGCCCGGACTCGTCGCCCTCATTGGGAGAGCAGGAACTCCAGCCACCCATCGACTTCGAGTGGCCTCGCGAACAAGTAGCCCTGACCGAACCCGCACCCCAGCGTAACAAGGGCATCCCGCTGCGCCTCGGTCTCGATGCCCTCCCCGACAAGGGACACCCCGAGCCGATCTGCGAGTTCCACCAGCGCAGAGAGGATCGCGCTGGAGCGATGCCCCGGCAAATCCATGATCAGACTCCGATCGAGCTTGATGCTGTCAAACGACAGATGATGCAGGTACGACAGCGACGAATAGCCGGTCCCAAAATCGTCCAGCGCCACGCTGAACCCCATGTTTTGCAGAGTCTCCAGAGTTTTGGAGGCGAGATCGAGACGATTGATCAGGCTCGTCTCGGTCATCTCGATGACGAGCGCTGACGGGGGCACCTGGGCCGCTTTCACGACCTCCTGGAGATCCCTGGAGAAATAGGGATCGATCAACTCACGCGCAGACACGTTGACGGCATGCGGGATCCACTGTCCCGTCACTGAACGCACCTCGCGGGCGATTCTGCATGCGCTTTCCAACGCAAATCGGCCCAGATCCGCGATGTTTCCCGCCTCTTCAGCCGCCGGGATGAATTCATTGGGAGGGACCACCCCCAACGCACTGCTGGTCCATCGCATCAAGCATTCGGCCCGCGCCACCCGCCCCGTCCTCAAATCAAAGATGGGCTGTACGACGAGTCGAATTTCACCGGCCGCGAGTGCGCCCCGCACATGCCGATTCAATTCACGATGTCGTTGAGACGCTTCAACCATGTCACTGGCAAATGACAACACCCGGTTCTTCCCAGTTCGCTTTGCCCCCTGCATCGCCATGTCGGCGTGACTCAGCAGCTCTTCCATTGAACCCGTGTCCTCCGCGCAGTGCACGACCCCCACACTGGCCGTCACCGAGAGATGAACGCCATCGACATCGAAGGGCTGCGCAAGAGCTGCCCGAATACGCTCCCCGACCTCCAGATCCTCATGGGCCAGGGCCACGAGAAACTCATCTCCCCCCATGCGTCCCACGAGACTTCCCTTCCCCGCCGCTCCCACGATTCGACGGGCCGTGTTCTGGAGAATCCGGTCCCCGAATGCGTGACCATGGACGTCATTGACCATTTTCAAGCCATCCAGGTCGAGGAACACAAGGTGCTCCAATTGCCCCTCCGTCAACCACCCTTCTGCGTCTGACATCACGCCATGACGGTTGGACACCTCCGTGAGCACATCCGTTCGGGCAAGACGTTGAAGCTCCTGCTTTTCGAGCCGATGCTCCGTGATGTCAAAGAAGCTGGCGAGGACCTGTTCCTCCTTCTGAACCGAGTGCACCTTGCGCAAATCAACCCGGAACCAACGGGTCCCCTTGCTCGTCCGAAGCGGAAGCTCCACTGAGTGTGCATCCAGGCCAGTGAGGCTCGAAATGAAATAGGAGAGATCCCATCCCTCTCGCAAGAGATCGCCCAGTCCAATCGCGGCTTCCCCGAGCAGTTTCAAATAGGCTGGATTGCAGCTGACCAGCGCGCCCTCCCGATCATAGAGCCCCAGCGTGAGAGACAGATTCGCCGCCAGATCCAGGATCTGTTCCGCGGGCGGCTCCTTCAAAGCCTCCGTGACGACGACTTCCTCGCCATCGGAAAGCCACCCCTGGTGATGGACGAGGCAATGCCTCCGAGGATGCCCAAGGGGCTCGAGAACCGCCCACTCAAGCACTTTCTGGCCGCCTTGAATGCGCAACATGACATTTGCGATGTTGTGGGCCATCGCCTCCGACATGCTCGTCACAAAATCGCGCTTCCACGCGTCCTCCAGGCTGTCCGCCTTCCAGACTTCGAGTGCCGCGTCGTTGGCCCAGACAATCTGATACCGCCGCGCATGAAAAAGCCACACGGGCGTCGCGAGCCGTGCGAACGGCTCATGGCTCATCGCAACATCGTCCAGGATCTTCCGGTCGGCGGGGTTCGACGGATCGTAGGGCGTCAGCAGCCCCTCCTCAAGACCCGAGATGGGCGCGGAAATACCCGCAGTGTCGCTCCCGTAGGCACCTGCCAGTGTCCAGTTCAGCAACTGGTCACTGGCGAGCGCGACCGGAAGAATCAGGAACTTCCGCACCGCACGCAGCACCTCGAGATCCGCTTCTGTGAACCCGCCCCTCGCCCGTGTGGTGAAGGTGATGACATCATCTCTCGAACCCCTGGTTGGAAGAGAAAGCGCCACGTAATCCGTTGAATGGGGGCTGACAGAACCCTTGGGCATCACATGACCGGACGGGGGAGCCTCCGCTCCAAGTGGCACGCGAATTTCGTCCACCAGACGTTCTTTGACGGGCTTCACGGGGCTCTTTAAATAGGCGGCTGTCTGGGTGATGTCTCTCTGAATCAGCTGTTCGACGACTCCCCCGCCCTTCCGATAGATCCACGCCACTCCCACGAGGGACGGGTGCCCCATCTCAACCCCGAGCCAGACCCGTTCAATCTCAGGGCAGACCGGATCAAGGACTGCCATCAAGCGCCGCAACACGGTCGCCCCTTCATCTCCTGGCTGAATCGCCCGTTGAAGCGCGTCCGTGATCTCTGCTGAGACATCCCCCGCCATGATTCATTCTCTCCACTGTCTGCGCGGCCACTCGATGCCATGGGCAGCACATCGGGCCTTCTCCGAAATGCATTCTGTTCTATTGACGCAGTCCCAAGGGGCACGCCGATCGGGTGCGCCTTGCCCTGTATTCACCCGTTGTGGAAGGCTACTCGATGGGATGAGGCCGGGCAACTGGGCGTTGAAACCCAACGTAGTGGAACCCCCAGCCCGGGGCTTCACAGCACTTCCTCACGCGCACCGGAATTTCCTGTGGCGGGAATGGCCATGCCATTTCGAGGCATCCCCGGAGCGCTCCCCACGAGGGTTCTCGTGCCGATTTTGGAACCGCGTCTCGGGGTGTCGACGCTCCACCATTGGCCACATCCCGCGTCGTCGGGCTGAGGTTTCATTCCCCCCGAAGATTGGGGATTGTGCCCTTCAGGTCGGTTTGCTAGTGTGCGCATGGCGCCGACACACATGCTTGCGCAAACCATTTCCAAACACGGACCACGCTGCTTCAACGACAGGGGATCCCAGATGACAACTCCGCAGACACTGAGAACCCTCCTCATCCTTCTGGCCTCGGCCCTTCTCACGCTACCCGCGTGTGGCGGCAGCTCCGGCGGGAGTGGTTCCAGCGGACCCCAGTGCAACCCTGCGTGCACTCTTGGAACCACGTGTGTCTTTGCGGACGCCAGCGGTACCGTCACCACCTGCCAGCCTGTGGGTTCCTCAGGAGCGACCGGATCGACCAGTGGAGCGACGGGGGCTACAAGTGGAGCGACCGGCGGGGGCTCGGGAGGCTGCGGAGACATCATCGACTGCATTCTTGCGTGTCCCGAAGGACAGGCAGGATGTGCTGACAACTGCACCGCCCAGGGAAGCGCTCAGGGAAATTCCGACCTTCAGGCCCTCGTGAACTGCGATGCTGCCAACAGCTGCAGTTTCGACCCGAACTGCCTCTCCCAGAACTGTCCGAATGAGACCTCCCTCTGCCTCACGGATGACCCCAATCCCACAGGACCGACGGGTGGCGATCCCACTGGAGCGACGAGCGGAGCGACGGGTGGCGGGGAGTGTGGGACCATCACGGAAGTGGGACAATGTGATGGCAACATCCTGAGCTACTGCAACAACCTCAACCTCGTCACGGGAGACTGCTCTCAGGTGGGCCCAAACTGCCCTTGCGGCATGGACCAGAACAACGGTGGGTACGACTGCATCTGCACGGAGAACACGACCACCGGCGGAGGAGGCGACAGCGGATGCAACGACATCCTCGCGTGCTGGGGAAACTGCACCGAAACGGACGATGCCTGTTACGACGCCTGCGTCCAGAACGGCACTCCCCAGGGGCAGGCGGATCTCAACGCCCTCCTCCAATGTGACCAGACCAATCAATGCAATGCCGACCAGAATTGCCTCGGGACGAGCTGCTCCTCACAGTTGGCGGCCTGCGAGGGCGGCCCAGTGGACACCTCCGGTTCGTGCGTTGGCAATTGCGGGGGACAATCTCCCGACGGCTGCTACTGCGACGACCTCTGCAGCCAGTACGGCGACTGCTGTGACGATATCGAGGCCGCCTGCGGCTGATGTCCTGAGCCAGTCGCTGAAGTCAGGGTCGCCTCACCCGATCGGAACCGAAGGATGCCTTTCGAAGGCACTCCCTCGCTCTGAACCCGCCCGGTTCAATACGGCGTGCACTCTCCCATCCCAGGGATGGGGATGAAGCGGGCGACCCACCTCAGCGACTTCAATCCGGGTAGTAGGAGTAGTCGTCGTAGCTGTACGTGTCCGTCCCTGAATCGTAGCTGTCACATCCGGCACTCGCCCAGCAGCTCGCCGTATTCTGGGTATCATTGTAATCGTCCTCCGACAGGTACACACCCGACCCCCCGGACGACGAGGAGCCCCCCCCGCCCCCACTCGCGGCGCACGCGCTTTGGAAGTTCGACTGAGAGAGCGCCTGATTCACATAGTCCTCGCCATACGCGCAGACCAGCACGAGCAGAAGAACCTGCTCTCGGTCGCACTCACTTGCTGCACCCCAGTTGGCGGTAATCGCGGGTCCAACGTCGGTATCCCATACCGAAAGCACGTGTTGATACGGCTCCTTCATGGTCGGGTAGACCTGC
>CAVOCR010000076.1:0-7569 GCA_963694245.1 Myxococcota bacterium | reverse complement strand
AGAGCTCGAGGAAGTGGGAGTCCAGATCGAGGAGCATTTCGATTCGTTCACGGGCCAGGAGCTTTCCGCGAGAGTGATGGCGTGTCACATAGCGCTCTCCGCCTCCTGCACGCGAGGCCTTCAATGCCTCCTCCAACGCGAGGATGGCCTCTGAATTCGCCTCCACGTTGTGTTGATAGGCATCGGAGCGGCGATCCACCCGGGTCGGGAGCACAGGATAGGGCTGGTTGCCCGATTTCATGTCAGATCTCCTCTATGTCTTCGACAGCCATCCAGCCTTCTCGCCCATTGGTGAGCTGAACACGGAGATGGTCTCGCTGCATCGAGCCTTCGAGAATCCGGACAGAGAGTCCCTCCGGCACGATTTGGCTCTCTGCCTGATCGTGCAGCCCCTCTCGAATCTGGGCCCTGGCCCCGACGATGATTCCCACGGTCACCTGCTCAGCAGTCCAATGATTGCCGAGGGTCATGGTCCCGCTGATCAGAGTCAGGCCGACGGTGAATGTCAGCAGAACTCCGAGGGCGCGACCGGTGGAACGTGTTGTACGATAGCCCATCCAGAGCAGGATGAGGAGGGCCAGCGCCCCAGCGAAGCTCCAGCGGAGAGTGGACGCGGGCATGCTCTGGAAAAATCGCGCCCAGACCGGTTGTGCGTTGCCGAATGAATAGAGCTCTTCACCGCTGCTCCGGCGATGCTCTTCGGCGAGGGAGGAGCGAACGGTGGCGAGATTGGCTTGAATGTCCATGGAGAGAGCATCCGGGGGATCCAGAAGGCGCGCCCGTTCGAATTCCAGGATGGCTTTTCCGGATTGGCCTGCGCGTGCATGCGCTGTCCCCAGATTGTAGGAGAGCGCAGCGGTATGGGTGCCGAATTGTTCGCGGATCACCGCGTATTGTTCGATCGCCTGAGCCCATTCCCCGCGGTGATAGCTTCCGTTGGCTTCGTCGAAGCGGTCGTCGAGGGATTGTGCGTCTGCGGGAGCGATTCCTGGGATCGCCAGGAACCAGGCCGCCAAAAGAAGGGAAAGGAGCGGCTTCATGCGCGTCCTCCCGTGGACTCCGCCTGCATCTCTGCAAGGAGTGACTGGGCTGTTTCCACGAGGGCTCGCATGTCCGGGACTGAATCCTCGCCGGGTGCGTAGCGGACGCGGTCGCAGGTCTGGAGGATGGAGACGAGTTCTTCTGCGTGTTCGAGAGAGTGGCCTCGAGCGACCAGGGCTTCGGAGAGAGCCCCATGGGTCAGCCCTCGGGGTTGCAGAGCATGGCGGTCGAGAATCCAGGTCATGAGCGCTTCTTCGATCTCCTGGTGGCAGGCGACGCCTTTTCCGGAATTCGCATGTTCCATCGCTCGTGTGAGGGGTTCGGATGCGTGTGCGAGGGCGTGGTGTGCACGGCGGACATCGGCGGTGGAATCACGGCGCTTCTGCCACGTGCGCCTCCCTTCGAACCCGATGAACGTGAGGAGAAGGCACCCGAGGCTCCCCCAGTAGACGGGAGAGGGGGTTCTGGAATCTGAGCGCACGGACGGAGTTCCGAGCGATTCGGCGAGTGGTTTCAAGGCCGAGGTGTTGATGGGGCGGACCACTCGGGAGCGGATGAGTTCCCCGACGGCTTCCAGTGGTGTCCCAGGACTGGAGGTCTCCCGATACATCCCCGCCACGGGGTCGAAATACGCCAGCGTGAGCGGCGGAAGCGTATGCACTCCGGCACGATCGGGGGTGGCGAGATAGGAGTATGCAATCGAGCCATGCATCCCCTTTTCGTCTTCTTTGACCTGACTCGTGTCCACGGTCTCGAGTCGTTCGATGCTCAATCCCGGGACCGCCGGGAATGACGGCGCCTCCAGGGACTTGAGGTTTCCCTCGCCGTGAATTTCCACGGTGATCACGCGTCGCTCTCCGACTTTTCCCGAGGGTTTGTCGAGGCGCATCTTCAGCGTGAATTCACCGACATTGCCCGCACGAAATCCTGGCGGTCGATTCGACGTGGGGAGGGGGCGGACGTTCAGGACAAAGGGATCGCTTGCGACCCGGACCTTCTGCCGTTGAAACACGGAGCCGACGACGAGGTGAAGTTCCAGAGGCTCGACGACCATTCGTCCGGTCTTCAATGGGACCAGGATGTCCCGTTTGACCGCGTAGACAGTATAGCGTTTCTGCGCCAGACGCGCACTGCGCTGGACCGTCTCGTTTCTGGGAAGGGTGTTGGTGACCACGAACCCGTTGAGTTCGGGGAAGTTCGAGCGCTCGTTGGAGACCTGCAGGTCCTGCTTCAGGTAGAGCTCGAAGGTGAGGAGGAAGGGTTGCCCCTCCCAGGGCATGGCCGTGGAGGGCCGCGCGACGATGAAGACGGATTCACCGCGATGTGAGGAGAGTGAGGATGCCTCGTTCACGGTCTTCGGACGGACGCGCTGAGGTTCCTGCACGGTGATGGTTTGTTGGGGTGCGGTCCCGACCACCTGCTGCTGCCGGAGAGCCTGGACGGTCCCGATCCGGAGGGATCCCGCTTGTTTCGGACGGAGGGTTTTTCGCAGGATCCGCAGTTTGCGGACATCCCCATTGATGATGTTGGTTTGCATGGAGGTGCTGTTCCCGGTCACCTCCCAGTCTTCGAGGTTGGGGCCCCGGATGGCGTCGATGTCGCCTTGAAGCCGTATTTCCAGTTCGAGGGAGTCCGTCGTCTCGAGGCGTGTCTTGTCCACGCGGAGTTCCACGGTTTGCGCGAGGGATGTCGTGGCGAACAGGAGTCCAACCAGCATTGCCAGCGCAGAAGTCGAGGAGATGAGGAAACGAGAATGCATGCGAGATTCTTACCAGTCCTTGCGCGGCTGTACATTCCGGAAAGGAGAATTTCGCTCGGCCTCTTCCGCTTCGAGGTTCCGGGGATTGTGGTCGAGTTGTTCGAGGGCTTCCTCCACCGGGTCGCGCGGGGACTCCTCGTCCTCCTTTTCCTCGTCGTCGGACTCGGAATCGTTGTCTTCCGGGGATTCCTCGGGGTCTTCGTTTTCCTCGTCTTCGTTGGTGGAGTCGGAATCGGGGTTGGGCAGAGGCTGGTCCAGTCGTAGAACGTAGAAGTTCTCTGCGCCGGCCGCTCCCTGGATCCGCAGGATGAAGGGGGTTTCCTCGGTGACTTCGGGGAGCGCGATGGCTTCTGCGTGGATGTCATCCGTGCTGGCGTCAGAAGTGTCGAGGACCTCTTTTCCGTCTGCATCGAGGAGCGCGAGCTGCAGATCGCCCTGACCATGATCAAAGAGAATCGTCGCGATCTGGGGGGTGTCTGGTTTCGCGAGGATTGAGATGTGATCGATGTCATCCACGCAGATGCGAAGGAGCGCAGTGGGAGGGCCCTTTGGAGCAGCCCCTCCAGGGGCGCCGCCCATTGGACCTCCTCCGCCCGGCGCGAGTTGGACTCCGGGTGGCAACTGGCCGCCCGGCGGCAGGGTCAAGGCGGCATTGGGAGGCATCTGTGGAGCCGGCCCCGGTGGGCGAATGGCACCTGGAGCGTCCGCACCTTGCAATGCCTCCAGGGGCCGGGCGTCCTCTGGGCGATCATTGGGTTCGAGCCCGTCATTGCCCTCGGGACAGGGGGGGACGATTTGAAGTTGGAGGGAATAGGGGGATTCGAGGGTTTCGTCTCCCAGGACCTCAAGGAAGAAGGAGCCCGGCTCGGGTTCCAGCACCACCGCCATGCGGGTGCCTTCATGGGGAGCTCCCTCCCGGATCCGGAGCCCGGCGGCGTTGAAGACATTCAATTGAAACTCAGAGGGCTCTTTGGCCAATTTCGCCGTGGCGATGGCGACGAGGCTCTCGCCTTCTCCAAGAATGACTTCGAACCAGTCTGGATCCCCCGGGCAGATCCGGAGATCCGTGCTTCCTGGCGTGAGCATGACCGCAGTGTCTCGGGTGTCGTTGTCCTCCTGGTCTTCTTCACGCTGGGCGCAGGGCGGACGGATTGAGAGGTCGAGATCGGCCTTCCAATCGCCTTCATTCGGCGCTCTCACTCGGAGAAAATGAGGGCCTGGGCTCAAAGGTCCCTCGGGGAGTTCCAGAATGGCAGGTTCGTCTCCGTTGGACTGGGCGCTGGCGATGGCTTCGCCGACGTCCGGACCAAAGAGCACCATTTCCACGGGGGCTGCGGGGTCTTCCTTCGAACCGGTCGGCAGGAGTTCGGCGCGGAAACGGTCCCCCGGCTGTAGTTCCCAGGTGACCCAGTCGGTGTCACCCATGCATCCGATGAGCTCGGCAGCGCCTTCCATTCGGTCCGTTTCCGGGTTCTCGGCGAGTTCGAGTGCGCTGGCTTCTCCGGGGCGATTGTTGGGTTCCTGTGCATCGTTTCCCAGGCGACAGAGCGCGAGCAATGCGATTTCGAGATTCCAGGCGGCGTCTGCAGTGGAGGGGGCCAACAGGAGTGATTGTTCGAAGGCGACCACGGCCTCCTCCCAGCGAGTGGAAGCCTCGTCCCTGCTCTCTGGGCTCTGCTCGAGAAGAGCCCCCCACGTGGCGCTCGCGAGGCCGAGGTTGTAATGAACGACGCTTTCGAGGGGACCTTTGGCGCGGTCCAGCGCACGGAGAAGCGCCTCTCGGGCGGCTTCCGGGTCGCCGAGCGCGAGGTGCGCGAGTCCCAGATTCAGGTGGAGTTCGGCGCTTTCGGGGAGAGCATTTGCAGCCGCCATGTAGCGACTCAGAGCGGTCGCGGGGTCGCCCTGGAGGAGCTGGTTTCCAGCGTCGATGTCTCCATCGGTGGTCATGAGCCACTCGGGGAGTTTTTGGGGAGTCGCGTGACCTTCTCGGGGCGAAGTGGTCATCGCGAATCCCGCGATGAGGAGCATGAGCAGCGCCGATTTTCTCCGCCGATCGGAGAGCAGGAGTTCGGCGAGGAGCAGGAGAAACGCCGGGATGAGAACCCATTGAAAGCGCTCTTCACCGAGCTGGAGGAAGCGAGCGTTGTATTCCCGTCTTTCGAGCCGATCGAGTTCGGCGTGCAATGCGTCGACGACGGAGACATCCGCGTGATTGAAGCTGGCGCCTCCCGTGGCGGCGGAGAGTGAGGTGAGAAGCTCCTCGTTCAGCCCGCTGACCACGGTGTTGCCATCCTCGTCCTTCAGGTAGCCCGAGATTTCTCCCTTCTCATTGTATTCCGGGACAGGGTCACCGGTCGCTGTTCCGACGCCAATGGTGTAGATGCGAACGCCTGCTTCCGCTGCGGACTGGGCGACTTCCTCCGGAGCTCCTTCGTGGTCTTCCCCGTCTGTCCAGATCACGATGGCCCTGTGTTGGCTTCCCTGGAATTGGTCGACAATCTGGGCTTCTTCCTGATCGGAGGGTGCCAGGAGTGTGAGGGCGGTTTGAAGTGCGCGTCCCAGGTGAGTTCCAGGCACCGGCATGTCGGCGATGGAAAGATCGGAGAGATAGCTCCGGATCACTTCAAAATCATGGGTCAGCGGGCACTGAACGAAGGGGACGCCTGCAAAGGGGACGAGTGCAATGCGGCCTCCGCCCAGTTTCTCCAGGAGATGGCTGATTTCGAGCTTGGCTGCTTCCAGTCGGTTGGGAGCGACATCGCGCACGGTCATGGATTTCGAGACATCGAGCACGAGCACGATGTCAATTCCGGTGTTCGTGACCTGTCCTTCTCGAACTCCCAGGCGCGGTCGCATGAGGGCAATGACGAGAAGAGCGGTCGCAAGGAGGACCATCCCCATCCGAATTCCCTGTCGCCTCCGGGATGTGGAGGCCGTGATTTGCCGAATCAACGTGGGATCGCCCAGGCGGAGCAGAGCGCGTCTCCGCCACAGCGCATGGGCTCCAAAGAGCGCTGCGAACGCACAGACGGCGAGAAATCCCCATCCGGCGGAAAGGTCTCCCCAATGGAGTGAATGCAAGCTCATGGGAACTTCCTCAAGACGCTGGTGTTCAGGAGCACTTCGGCGCCCAGGAGCGCGAGGGCGATCAAGACGAGGGGAACGAACGCGTCCTTGTGGCGGGTGCGTGTTCTCGTCTGAAACTCTGTCCGTTCCAACTCGGCGAAATGCCGTCGGAAGGCCTCCTCGTCATAGCTTTCGTAGTAGCGGCCGTCCGTTCGGTTCGCGATTTCCTGAAGGAGCGCGGGATTCGTGGGCCATTTCTTGGCCGCCCGCTCCCAGCTCTGGCGGCCGAAGGTGTCTGTCGCGGGTACAAAGGTTTCCGAGTCATTGCCGACGAGAAATGTGAAGACCCGGACTTTCTGATCCTTCGGTTGATCCGCGATGTGCTGGATGATGTCTTCCGGTTGGATCCGCCCCCCTTCATTGGCCCCGTCCGTGATCAGGATGATGGCGCGGGAACGGGCACTGGATCGCTTCAGTCGCTGAAATGAGCGTCCCAGGGCATCGCCGATGACGGTGCCTGCCCCCGAGATGGTGCATTGGTTGGTACAGAGCCCGGTTCGGCGGGCTCGGCTTCCGTTGTCGAGGACGAGCCCGTCGAGAAGAGTCATGATGCGGGTGTAGTCGAGAGTCGGGGGAAACTTCAAAAATGCTTCTGCACCGAACACCACCAGTCCCACGCGGTCTTCGACTCGTCCTCGCGTGAACTCCTGCAGGATTTCCGTCGCGAGTTCGAATCGATTCAGGGGCTGTTTCTCGGCCTGGAGAATGTCAGTGAGCTCTTCCTCGGAGAGATCCACGGCGTTCATCGAGGTGCTCATGTCGAGCGCGATCATCACGTCGACCCCCTCTCCGCTGAGGACGTCGTGATCTTCAGTCTGGGGACGTGCCGCTGCAATGATCAGCAGCGTCAGGGCGACCAGTCGGAGGGCAGTGGGGAGCTTGACGAGCTGGACAACAAAGGGGGTGCTTGCTCGTCGGACGGTGGCGAGCGTGGGGTAGCGGATTGCTGCCGGTTTTCTGGAATGACGCCAGCGAATCCAGCCTGCGATGGGTACGAAGAGCAGCCCGAGCAGGACGAGTGGATCCTGAAAGGAGAGATGTTCGATCATGTTCCCTCCTGCATGTTGGCTCGCAGCATTTGTTCCCGAACGTGATGGACATGCCGACTCGCCTCGAGGGAGCCCCGTTCGACCACGATGCAATGGGTTCTGCGGTCGCCTATGCGACGGGATTCTGGATCGAGGAGGAGCCATGTGCTCTCGATGGCCAGCCCAAGCACGGGAATGGCGAGGAGAAGATTCCGTCGAATCCGGCATTCCCAGGGGGGCGTCGGGCAGGGCGCTTCCTCTTCGACGAGTTCAAGGCTCAGGAGTCGCTTGCCGAGGCTGCGGCCCGGGAGGTCCCGGAAGAGAAGCAGGAGGGCGAACACTCCGATGCAGAGGGGGAGGCGTTCCTGTTGAAGAGCGGTTGAAAGGGGAATGAACAGGAGGCTCGAGGACACCCCAGCCAGCAGAAGGACATCGAGAACGAGTCCTGTGGCACGGAGGCGGAGCGGTGCGGGATGGGGGGGAACCCAGTCCGGAATGCGCTCCAGGTCTTCCTCGCGGGTGCGCGCCTGTGTGGTCTCCACGATGGATTGAACACGGAGCAACCCTTCTTTTGCGGCATGTTGAGCGGATTCCTGGCGTGCGAATTTGATGAGG
>CAVOCR010000075.1:0-7661 GCA_963694245.1 Myxococcota bacterium | reverse complement strand
CCCGAAACCCCAGCCACGCAAACCGCTCTTCTTCGAACTCGAAGCCGATCCGGATGTTCCCTGATTTCAACTCCCCCGAGGTCTCATGTTCGACAAGCTACGCCGCCTCTTCAATGACGATTCCACGAGCGAACGCTCCACGGAGGATGTCCAGCTGGCCACCGCCGCACTTCTGGTCGAGATGATCCGCGCCGATGGCGTCATCGAGGAGGCCGAAACAACCGCCGTGCACGCCCTGCTTCAAGATCAATTCAAACTGCCTCAAGCGGACGTGATGGCCTTGATGAAGGAAGCGGAACTCGCCGTGGATGAGGCCGTGGAATTCCACGGATTCGCGAGCGCGATCAATGAGCACTTCAACGGTGCCGACAAAATCCGCATGATCGAATGCATGTGGCGCGTCGCATACGCCGACGGGACGCGAGACAAGCTCGAGGAGCATCTGATCCGGCGCGTCGCGGAGGTCCTCTACGTTCCCCACCACGAATTCATCCGAACCCGCCGCCTCGTCGAAGGGGAGCGGGCCGGCCAGGACTCCGAACCCTCATGAACGAACGCGGTTCCACCTCCTGGATATTCGGCTATGGCTCCCTGATGTGGCGTCCCGGGTTCCCGTTCATCGAGCGACGCGAAGGCTTCATTCGGGGCTGGAAACGGAGATTTCATCAGGGCTCTCCCGATCACCGGGGAACTCCTGAATTTCCCGGGCGGGTCGTGACGCTGTTGGAAGAAACCGAAGCCACCACCTGGGGAGTCGCCTATCAACTCGATCCCGCGAGCGAAGCCGACACCCTGAAATCCCTCGATCAGCGAGAACAGGCCGGCTATCAACGCGTCTTCCTTCCTGTTTTTTCCGCGGACGGGCAACTCTCCATTTCGAAGGCCACGACCTGGATCGCGACGCCTGAAAACAGCGATCATCTGGGGGAGGCGCCCCTCGGTGAAATGATCGCCCAGATCCTTCAAGCGAACGGGCCCAGCGGCTCCAATCGAGATTACATCCTCGCTCTGGAGCAATGTCTTGCCGCGATGAGCATTGTGGAGGACCATGTTCAAACGCTCGCCCACGGGGTCACAGACGCCTCCATGAATTCCAACCATCATGAGCCACACGCATGAGCCGATCCGTTGAATTCATAGACACTCCGGAGTCGCTCGACCACTTCCTGGACCACCTGGAAACGGTCGACATGTTCGCCATCGACACCGAGTTCCACCGGGAAAGGACCTATTACGCACAGCTGTGTCTGATTCAAATCGCCACAGAGGAACGCATCGTCTGCGTGGATCCCATCGCCCTCAGCGATCTGAACCGCTTGATGGACATCATCTTCGACCCCCGTCAAATGAAAATCCTCCACTCGGGGAGTCAGGATCTCGAGTTGTTCCATGATCTCCGAGGAGATGTCCCCGCTCCCGTGTTCGACACCCAGCTTGCAGCCACCCTGACCGGACATGGCGACCAGATTGGATATGGCGGAATCGTCGAACGAATCTGCGAGATCAGCCTCGCCAAAGAGCATACGCGCACAGATTGGCGAAAACGGCCTCTCAGCCAGGGACAATTGGACTATGCGGCGGATGACGTCCGCTATCTTCATACGATTCAATCCCAGCTCACAGACCTCCTCGAATCCCTCGGCCGAATGGACTGGTTCCACGAGGAATGCGCACGGCTCGTCGATCCCCAATCGTTCAAGAACGCCCCCGAGGATGCCTGGAGCCGGGTCAAGGGTGTCGGAAAACTCCGTGGAGCCGAATTGAACGCCGCCCGGGTAATCGCCGGATGGCGGGAAGAGCAGGCCATCCGAATCGACAAACCTCGTCGATGGGTGATCCCGGACCCCGTCATCCTCGACATTGCGCGAGTGAGTTCCGACAGCCCCCAGGATATCGACAAAGTGGAAGGGCTTTCCAGCCCCTGGCTCCGTCGTCAGAAAGACACGTTCCTCCATCTGTTGAAACTCGCGCACAACGCGCCCCGGGATACCTGGCCGAGCCGAGAGGGACGGCCCCGACTGACTCCCGGGGAAGAACAGATGATGAAGGCGATGCAAAACGCCGTGAAGGCATGCGCGGAGGAACTGAACATCTCCGCCACCATGCTCGCGACTCGCCGCGATCTGGACTCCATGCTCCGGGGCTCCACCGAGACGCGTATTCACAGAGGCTGGCGCCGTACCGTGGTGCTCCAGCGCCTGGAATCCTCGATGCAGGCCCCCTCTTGAATCCACCCCGGTGACACCACCGGGTTCATGAACAGATTCCCGCCCTTAAGAAAGCACGCAAGGCTCCCGTTGTCCCGAGTGAACACCGGCGATTCAGGAGCGGAAAACACAAGGATTCATCCGACCCCGGATCTCCATGACAAGGAGACCTCCATGGCTACCCCACTGGCCACACAAACACCGATTCTTCCCGGCGCCAATACCGACTCCGAGAAACTCGCCACCCATCTCAACATGGCTCAGAGCAAGCTCGTGAATCTCGAAGACGAGGTGCTCGCGACCGCTCGAGGACGATACGCCTCCCTCATGGAGATTTTTGAACGTCTCTCGGCCCTCACGGCCGACATGGACTTCAAGGACTGCACTGTGACGGTGACGCCCAGCGCGGGGAAATACGAAGAGGTCCTGCAACAGCAGGAAGATGGTTCCTGGACCTTTCATCGCACCATCTGGTCGCGAGAAACGGCCTAGAGACTCGTCAGCACGTCAACAGGTCTCCACCCGCCGTCCGCAGCGTCCTACGCTGCGGCGTGAGCGTGTGCGCCATGCGCTGTGCCCCGAGCTCCATTCATGACTTCGAGGGGAGTCAATCCGTGGGCCCAAACGCCCAGAGCGCGTCAATGAGTGGCAGGACCCTCCACTCATCTCCGTAGGGATATTCTCCCCAGATCAGCATCCACCCTGCCTGCAGGGCGAATCCTTCGGAGATCTGCCAGAGCACCGTACCGGTCTGTTCCAACGCAAACTGGGCATCGGACTCTGAAACCCACCATCCATCCACATCCAGAACAAACCAGAGCGGACCCCAGATCCGACCATCCAGCCCCAGCCCAGCCCACAACGCCACATGCTCCCGAAGATGCGCAAAGCGCGTATAGGCGAGCGGAAGGTCCACACTCGGAAGCGTGTTGTCCCCCAATGCGACGGCGCTCTTGCCTCCCAGCCGGAACGTCCCCCGAAGCGCTTCCAACATCGAGAAGCTGGCGAGCAGCTCACTTTTGAATCCAATCAGAAAAGGGATCTCCGCATCCTGCGGATAGATGCAGCCGGTTCCCTCGCATGCGAGCAGCGAGACGAGGCCTGTCGGAAAGGAGACGCCCGACAGCGACGACACGGTCCAGCCTCCCCATTGACCCCACCGCACCTTGAAATCAGCCGCTGGAGCGACCAGGGAGAGCAGGGGATGAGCGATGAGTTCCACAGAATCCGTGAGCCCGTAGCGCAACGGCTGAAACAACCCGATCTGCCCAACACCTTCAGGGAGAGTGTCCGCCACCTCCACGGGAAGAGAGAATCGAGCGTGCTCGGACAGCGCCGGGGAGGCCCCCCCGAGCACGATGCACACGACCAGGAACGACACCATCCGCCTCATGGAACCACCCATCGGACACTCATCGGCGCGTGATCACTCAAGGGCATCGTCGGCATTCCTCCAGACCAGCTGGCCTGATGGGTGAGGCTGCTTCCGTCGACAAACGCTCCATTGGTGAAGAGGTAGTCCAGTTTGCGATTCCAGAACCCCTCCTTGTCCGTGGTATGCGTGAAATGCGGGAGGTTGTTCCGCGCGTACTCATCCAGCGTCACGGCCGGCGAGAAATCCGCATACAACGCATCGAGCCAGTCTGTCTCCGCCGAAAAGTCTCCCGCATCAAAAGGCCCCTCCGCCGGACAGGCCTCATCCGCAAACCCCTTGAGCTTCCAACTCCCCGGTGGAATCGCATTCAAATCCCCCGCGAGAATCACGTGCTCACCGGCGCCCACGAAGGTGTCCATCCACGACTTCACCTCGTCGATCTGCGTCTTCTTGGTTCCATCGGATGAATACGCGCTGAGGTGAGTCGCGAGGACTCGTACGGCTCCAGCTTCCGGAAGAGCGACTTCTGCGTGGAGAAGATTCCGCTTCAAATAGAAATGCTGCGTGAGCGCATCCTGCTCTCCAATCAACGAGAGCGCGATGCGCGTCGCACCTGTCAGAGGCCAACGACTCAAAATGGCATTGCCTGAATCCACCCGACCCAGACCGTCACTGGGAATGAAGTCCGCCTTCCACTGAGACGCATAGGCGCCGTGATTGAGGGCCGTGTGATCCAGCAACCACTGCACCATGTCCACATACGCGGAGCGTTTCGACCCCACATCCACCTCATTGAGCACCAGAATGTCCGGGGAGACCTGATTGATCTTGGCCGCGAGTCCCTCCAGATTCTGAACGACCTCGGACTTGCCCATGAGAACGCGGTCCCCATGGCAATCGAAGAAGAAGTCGATTCTTCCGCCCCCAAACTTGATGTTCCAGGTCATCACGACGAGTTCCCCGGGCACCTCCTCCGAGAGTGACTGGGCGGATGCCGCGTACATCTGAGCGGGCTCCACCGCCTCGAATTCGGTGTGAAAGGGATCACAGCCCGAAAGAGCGAGATGCATGAACAACACGGGAAGGAGCCAGCGTCTCAATGACGAGGCAGATGGTTTTGAATTCAACATGCAATGTCCTGTAAGGCAGATACTGGGTTCATCGCCGTCCCCACGCCACTTTTTTGCATCCATTGCCCGACCCGGTTCTCTCGCATATTCTCGCGATTCGCGGTTCACTGCTCGCAAAGGAGACCCGATGATTTTCAAGCGTTCGACGCTCCTCCTGGGGATGCTTCCTGGACTGGTGATTCTTGCGAGCGCATGCAGCAGCCCAGCGCCGGAGCCCTCCGCGGAAATCACCGTCCAATGGCCTGAAGAGCAACCCATCTGCGATCCCCTTCAACCCCTGGATTGCGCCTATCCGTGGCCTTCCAATGCGTTCATGAAACCGGACCCGACAACGGTCACGGGCCTTCGTCTCCAATTCGCGCCCACCACGTTTCCAAGGAACGTCTCGGATGTGCACGTGGATCCCACCCCTCACCACGCCTTCGACGGATACGGAGTCGGTTCTGCAGCGCTCGTTCATTTTCCAGACCTCGACGCGAGCAATCTCCCCGACGAAAACGACGTGACCCTCTCTCTCGCAGAAGACGCCCCCATCCTCTGGATTGAAGTCGTGAACGGAGAAGCGCGCCGTATTCCGTACTGGGCCGAACTCGACTCGAACGAAACCACTCCCGAAAAACGAGCGCTCTTCATTCATCCCGCTGTGCTCCTCCACGAGAATGCCCGGGAGGTGATCGGAATCCGAAACCTGCAAACCACCCAGGGAGAAGCCATCTCTCCCTCCGATGCCTTCCTTTCGCTTCGGGACGCAGAGGCGGAAGACGACCCCGAACTGAGTTGGAGAGTGAACCGATTCGAAGAGGTGTTTGCACTCCTGGAAGACGAGGGCATGCCTCGCGACGAACTGACCCTCGCATGGGACTTCGTGACCGCGAGTTCCGAATCGCTTCACGGGGAAATGCTGGCCATTCGAGACGCGGGGTTCGCTGCCACGGGACCCGACGGTCCTGAGTTCACGATCCTGGAAGTCATTGAATTCACCGAAGAGGAAGATGCGAACATCGCCCTCGAGATCAACGGAACCTTCCGAGTCCCCAACTTCACCGAGGACTATCCGGTAGAAGGACAGATGGCCGCCGTCCTCCATCACGACGAGAACGGAGTCGTCGCTCAGAATGGATGGCGCGATGCGCCCATGTGGATCCGAATTCCCCGCTCCGCTCTCGACGGGACTCCCCAGGGACTTGTGCTCTATGGACACGGTCTCAACGGAAGCGGGACTCAGGTTCGCGGCGACCACAACAGTCGAATCGCGAACACGCACAACGTGATCTTCTTCGCGTGCGATCTCGCCGGAACAAGCACGCACGAGCTGGGGGCCATGGTCACGATGCTGACCGACATGAGCCACTTCCGCATCATTCCAGAGCACGTCCACCAGGGGATGCTGGACTTTCTCCTCCTCACCCGAGCCATGCGGGATCGATTTCCAGCGCTGGAGGAGATCACCTCACGGGGAATCCAGATCAACACCAGCGAGGTCTTCTATTCAGGGATCAGCCAGGGAGGAATCTATGGCGGAACGCTCATGGCGCTCAGCCAGGACATCACTCGAGGACATCTCGGAGTTCCGGGACAGAACTACTCTCTCCTTCTCCACCGGTCGGAAGACTTCAAGCCCTTCTTTGAACTTCTGAAGGTGATCTACCCACACACCCGCGACCAGGCGCTCATTCTCCAGGCGGTGCAGACGCTCTGGGATCGCGTCGATCCCGTCAGCCACTACCGTCACCTGGAAGTGGATCCCTTTCCCAACACCCCTCCTCATCAAGTGCTGCTGGCGAGCGCTACGGGGGACCATCAAGTCGCGCTCATCACCAATGAGGTGACGGTGCGTTCAGAGGTGGGGGTCGCGCTCCTGCCCGCGTACGGAAAGGAGGTGCAGGAGGTCGAAGCAACGACCTACCCCCACCAGGGATCAGGGCTCGTGAACTACCAATTCGGAAACTCCTGGCCCGCCCCGGGAAATCAGCCCCCTGGCGACGCGGAAGAAGATCCCCACGACAAGCCCCGCCAGCTCGATCACCACAGCGAGCAGATGATGCATTTTCTCCGAACGGGGGAAATCATCGATGTGTGCGGAGGAGACGGCTGCACCCCCGAATGAGAAGGCAGCGTCAGGCGCTCATTCTCCGAACGGCGCGTACGGTGAAGAAAGTCTCAATCATGGCGAGCACGGATCCGACCGCGAAACTCCACGCGAAGATCTCGGGGACTCCCAGGAGCGCCGTCACGAAGGCATAGAAGGGGAGGAAGTCCGTCCGAAAGACGGTCGCTGCCAGCCCATCAATCACACGACTCAGGAATCCCGGATTCGTGGATTCTCCCTTCCGGGCGGCCGCGATCTTCTGATGATCTCCCGCACCGACCAACGTGAGCATCAACCAATAACGGGGCCCCACGGTCAAAGAGAACGACCCGAGGGTGATCGCGGCGACCGCGGTCCACATTCCGTCCTCACCTCCACCACTCAAGCCCCAGAACAGACCCAGCAGCCACGCGACGCACACGGCATCATCCGTCAGCGTATCCAACCAGGCTCCCAATGGAGAACCGAGGTGTTTCAGGCGACTGAGTTCGCCATCGACCCCATCCAGAATCGCCGAGACATAATAGCAGAGGCTCCCCAGCGCATACCCTTCCCAGGTCCCCTGCATGGCCAATGGAAATGCCGCGAATCCAATCAGACCCACAAGGGCCGTCACATGATTGGGATGCACCGACGTGTCTGCGATCCGGCGACTGATGAAGCAGGAGATTCTGCGATTGATGTTGCGACTGATGACGCCGTCCGCCTCTTTCACGAGCGATGCCATGAGCAGATCACCGGCTGCGACACGATCCGCCTCGGATTCGAGCAACTGCCAGGTCGCGCCGCTCTCCTCCTGATGGGAGACATCGGAAAGCAACGTCTCCAAGGCGAGAGGGAGGAACACGAGATCTCCCCGC